>DAOWMZ010000029.1 GCA_030642845.1 Candidatus Zixiibacteriota bacterium | reverse complement strand
CCCCCCGGGCGATTCAGGATTAAATCAATTAATCCCATACAGCATGCGCAGTTTGAGCCTCCTTGATTAATCCACTGTCCATTGGGATTGATCACGACAACATCGTCGATACCAATAAAATACTCAATACCACCAAATTTCATTTCAAATACTTTTGCAACATTCTGAGCGGGCGATCCATTCTTGGCTACATAAACATAGGAGGAGATGTCGGCTTTAACTTCTTGAGGATCAAACAGCAATGATTCAAGAACATAACCACCGATTATTATCTGTGAAGAGTGTATACCGAGTTTCTTAATAAATTCTCGACGATTGATGTTCTTTGAATTATTCATGATTGATTTCTGCTTTCGTTTCTATAATGAATAATATATAATTAATAATAAATTTCAAACTATTTTTTTCGAACAGACGGAATATAAAATCAGTGATAATCTTATACTTAAAGGATTATTCAATTATAATATCCCGTATAATTATTATTTAACTAAGACTAACTTTCCCCCGCATCGGGCACTTGCAGTATTTATTTGATAAAAGTAGATTCCGGAACCAGATACTCCGGTAGTTCTCCAGTGGAATTCTCCTTTATTAGAACTACGGGCTACCGTTTTATGGTGTACTTTTTGTCCCAGAACATTATAAATCTCAAATTCCATTTGTTGTCCTCCGATACCTTTTCCTTCGTACTGAACTCTGACTTCAGCATTAAAGGGATTAGGGTAAGCAGTTGAGATAATAAAATTAGGAAGCAGATTATTAGTTTCCGGGTCATCATCAATTCCCGATGAAATCACAACTCTTACTTCAAGTGAATCGGAAATGACAAAATACCCTTCTCCATCAGCAACAAAACATGCAGAATGCAGGGGAAAGGTGTAATTACCAATATCAGTGCTGACAGCCCAATACCGGATTGTAAGATTTTCGCCGGAATGTAAAAGGTTATTGACTAACTCTCCATCAACCGGAGAATCCAAAGTCCAGTGATAGGTGCTGTAACCGGGATATATCATATCATTCTGAGCACCGGAGAAAATGAAATCAACCGGTGATTCATCAATCTCAACCGTTTGGTCAATAATCTGAAAAATCGAGGGAATATGGTCTGAGAGAAACAGACCGCTCAGATTGAAATATTCATTATTGGTTATGGTTCTGGTTATGATAATAGTATCGCCGAATGTAGTCACTGAATCATTGATAGAATACGAGCTAACTATATTATATCCCGAAGGGTGCAGATAGTCATCGGCTTGTACACTATGAGAAAGGATTAGAAATATAGCAATAAGGAAAGGTAGAATCTTTTTCATAATACTTTTATCGACTTAATTATATCAATTCTGTAGAAAAAGCTGGAACCTCGTTTCTTCTACAATTTAATTTGCAGTACTAGATGAATAATCAACTAACTACTTCCATGAACTCTATGGAATTTTATCGCCCTATACAAGCAATAAGAGTATAATCAGGCTGAAATGATTGAAGCTGTTTTATGCAGTAAAATCAACAAAAACGGCCGGTTTTGGTTCTGTTTTGAAAGAAATTAATCTCCGGATGGATTAATTTATTGATTTTTATTATTCAGGTAGTTGACAAGATTATCCAAAGAATCAAGATTGTCGGGAATTAAGTCGGAGTCCTCTACCTGGATAGAATATTTTTCTTCCAGAAAACCAATCAACTCAAGCACGCCTGTTGAATCAATTATACCTAATTCTAATAATGAACCATTATCGGACAAATCTTCCGGATTCATTCCCATCATAAAGTTATCTACTATAAACTCTCTGAGTTCTGTTCTGGTATCCAAATTTCCTCCAAATCAGTAATATTAGAATTAATAATTAATTTCACATATTTAGTAATATGCTACAATAACTATATTATTTATATCGACAATATTTTTATTTTATAACAGCATTACAATGATAAAAGATCTTTGAAAATTTAAAAATAATCAATATTTTTTAATAAATCTTATTTCGCTGAATAATCAATCCAGATTTTAAAATTGCTTTTATCCTTTGGTTTTATATCCGGGAAATTATTAATAAACTTATCAATCAGCAACTGAGTAGATAAAATCCCGATATATGACATATTATCCTTAAACGACAAATGAGCATGTGAAAGGCGCTGGCATTTATCTTTTAGTTTGCTTACAAAATCAGCTTTAAAAATTCCATCATTTGATATTCTTTTTTCTGATAGCACTTTTTGCAAATAAGCTGGTGAGTCCGGTTGGACAAAACTGTTGGAATCAGGAGCCATGTATGGCTGTTTTACTCTGCGGGTAATTTCTGGCGGGAGTTCTTTTTGCATTGCTTTTTTTAGTGTAAATTTTTCATTAAGACCATGAATTTTATATATAGGTGGGATTGCAGCGGCAAACTCCACTAATCGATGGTCAAGAAAAGGAAAGCGGCCTTCAACTGAATTAGCTGAGCACATCCTGTCACCCTGAGATGAGAGAATATATCCGGATAATAATGATTTAGCTTCAATGTATTGCGCTCTTAAAAGGTGATGCCAGTGATAGAAATTATCCGGAAGATTATTTCCGAACGCTTCGATTGAATTTATATCCTTAAGAGCTTTTTTTACATCATCAGTGAAGTAATCTTTAATTTTGGAAGTTGTATTTATGCGGGGGATATGCGAGAAATAGAATTCATCGGTTTTGCTTAATCCTGCTTTATAGAAAGTCTCAAGATAAAATTTTGCTCTGGCAACGGAAAGGGGCATGGTAGGGTAGAGTTTTTTCAACAGAAGCGGCCGCCATTTTGATTCCGGATTACGTGCCCAGAATTTTCTGATCAGCGTCTCTTTAAAAATATCATAACCCCCAAGAATTTCATCAGAACCTTCGCCGGTTAAAACAACTTTGAAATTATGTTTTCTGACTAATCCTGAGAGCATCATCAAAGGCGTTGGGGCTGTCCTGAGAATCGGGCGTTCTGTATGCCAGATTGCTTTGGGAAAATTTTCCGCAATATCAAGATAGGAGCATTTTATCTGATGATGATTAGTCCCAAGAAATTCAGCCATCTGAATTTGGTATTCAGACTCATCGTAAGCTTTATCATGGAAAGCAATTGAAAATGTCTCAACCGGAGTATTGGTAAAGTTTTTTATCAAAGCTGTTGTAGCCGAAGAATCTAATCCACCGGATAGATAAGCTCCAACGGGGACATCGGCTCTAAGGCGAAGCCTTACCGAATCTACCAGCAGTTCATGCAGCTCCTCCGCCCATGAATCACCCGACCTGTTTCGGTCAAATTCTTCCGGATAATTTAACGACCAGTATTTTCTATTTCGGATCTCGCCATTTTTAACAAGTAAGCAATGTCCAGCTTCGAGTTCCTGAATATTGTTGAAGATTGTTTTAGGCGGGGCTGTAGTCCACCAGGTAAAGGTCTGATCCAATCCCTGTAAGTCAATTTCACGCGGTATTGTTGGATCTGAAAAGATTGCTTTTATCTCCGATGCAAAATAGAGGCGGTCATTTTGAAGGGCAAAATATAACGGACGAATCCCCAGCCTGTCGCTAACAAGAAACATTTCATGCGATTCTCTGTTATAAATAGCAAATGAAAACTGTCCATTGAAGCGGTTCAGGCAATCTTCACCCCATTGCTCAAAAGCATGAATGATTACTTCGGTGTCGGATTGTGTTCGAAATTGATGCCCTGCTTGTTCCAGCTCAATTCTCAATTCTTTATAATTAAATATTTCCCCATTATAGACAATCCAGAGGTTGGCATTTTCGTTGGATAAAGGTTGTGATCCGGAAGTAAGATCAATAATAGAAAGACGAGCATGTCCCATCGAACAGTAATTATCAAAATAGGCACCAAATTCATCCGGGCCGCGATGCTGAATGGAACTTACCATTTTGCCAATAAGTTGATGGTCTGGTCTTTTTGCCTCTTTTAATTCTAAATATCCCGCTATTCCACACATTGAAGTTATACTTATCTTTAATGTAAAAACTATACTCTTTATGCCATTTATTATCGGAATTTCGTCATAAAAATGTTAAGAATCAGCTAAAAAGATTAAAATGTCATAATAATTTCCTTAATTATATATAAAATACCAGAAAGCTGTTACGATTTAAATATTTAAGTGATCTGATCGAATAAATGTTCTAATTTTATAATTGACAATACACAATAATATTATGTTCTTTGTGGCTGGTTAATTGAAATCTGTTTCCTGTCGAAAAACAGGAAAAATTCTCTCTATACCGCATTTACAGTGGGTGAGTTGGTATAGGGGCAGGTGAAGTTTAGAAGATATAATTTTTATAAAAATACAAGGAGTATTAATATGCGTAGTTTACTGCTAAAAGTACTGGCAGTTAGCATGCTATTATTATTGGTCACAGTCGGTTGTGACGATGAGGATTATTCATTTCTTTCGGACCCAACCTACGATGATCCGGATTATTCTGATGAAGATGCCGGTAGTTGTGGCATACCAAGTAATCCATCCGGAAGTGAAGGGTCGCTGCCGCCGATTAACATTGGTAATATTCATCCATCAACCAGTTTCAGCCTTGGGGAATGCTCACCGAATTGTGTGGAAATAAATGTCAGTGGATTATTCAACCCCATTACCGGTGAACCGATAACACCGGTCTATGGTGAAAATTTCTTCCTCTTTGAAGATGGCGAACCGAGAGGATTGAAGATTACCAGAGTAGATTCTTCCAATATTCTTTTGGCAGATGTTGTCTTTACGGTGGATAATTCAGGGAGTATGGGCCCCGAGGCGGATTCAATTGCTGCAGGTATTGTAAGATTCGCTCAGCTTCTTGAAGCAAGTGGTTTGGATATTCGGTTCGGATGTGTGGGATATTATGGCCAGCCAAATGGAGCAATAAATTTTACAACTGCTGAAGGACTGGAAGCATTTCTAAATGAACGAAATGGTGTACCAGTTACTGGAACTAATCGTACTGTAGGATATGGTGGTTCCGATGCTGATGAGCTTGAGACAGCTGCACAAACTTTTGCTCCGGGTTTTGGATATAACGAAAACGGTGTGATTGGTATTAGATTTGCCGATGAAAATTTTGACTGGCGTTCAGGTGCCTCTCGTCAATATATCAATTTCACTGATGAAGAAACACAACCTGATGGTATTGAAGAGTGGAGTACAAGCTTTCTTTGTGATTTGATGGCAGGTAGAGCAAATATTCATACGGTTTTTAGTGATGATACAACTGGTTATAATTGGGTAGATAATGTTGACGAACGTCCATGGGAATTATCAGAATGTACCGGTGGAACAGTGGCGTTTGTTCAAGGTAATGCATCTGATCTGGATTTAAGTTCTCTGCCAATTGTAGGTTCTCTTACCAACAGTTATCTGATTGAATTTATTACTTCCAACCCGGATTGTGATTTTTATCATACTATCATGATTTATATCTATGATGAAGGAGCCAATGGTTTCATTGAGATTACCAGTATCAATTACTGTTCATAACGTTATTGTTATATAAGCTTATTAAAGCCCGCATTTTTTGCGGGCTTTTTTATTGAGTGTATTAATAGACTCCGTGCCTGACAGTGCAAGAACTAATTAAGTATAACATTTGTAATGCATTGATAATGTCTTGACAACTCCTTGAACTATATTATCTTATGACGAGGGAGACATTAAACGTTTGGGAGATTTCGAATGTCTTTACTCGAAGTACTTATTTACCAAATTATCTGGGAATATTTCGAGTTATAGATTATGAGGCGATAATGAAATTATTTTTATCATTTGTAATATTTTTGTTTTTAACTGTCAGTATTATAGCTTCCGATTCTCCCACCGGGCCGGTACAGGGGAAATATATTGTTAAATTTAAAAAAGATGTTGACCCGATTGGAATGGCACAGTCTTTGGGCAAAGATGCCAGCCTTAACAAAGTAACTTATCTTAGGATAAAATCAGAATTAGTTGGCAGCAGTATCTGTGACAGAGTTTATACTATCCGAGATAATTCCCAATCTCTTTCCGAAAGCGACTTAGTCGCCCTTTTTGGAGCGGACAATATTGAGTACATAGAACCTGATTATTATATTGAGTTTTTTGAATATCCCACCGATAATCATTTCCCCAATCAATGGTATTTGTATAATACCGGACAGGAATATTTTGGCATAGATCGGATATCAGGTGCATTTAATGATGAACTGATTATTAAATCCGGCACAATCGGCAAGGATATTAATCTGTCTCCTCTTTATGAAAATCCACCAGCAGAGAATACCCGAGTAGTTATTGCAATAGTTGATACCGGTGTTGATATTTATCATCCGGAACTGGAAGGACGGATCTGGAGAAACCGCGATGAGATCCCATATAATAATATAGATGATGATCATAATGGCATTGTTGATGACACTATCGGTTATGATGTGTCAGGTGATGTGATAGAAATTTTTGATCCGCAGGGAGATATTGATCCTACCGATATAGTCGGTCATGGTACTCATATTGCCGGGATTATCGGAGCCAATGCCAATGGAACAGGCATTGTGGGAATAGCCCCTAATGTGGAAATAACGCCGGTTAAAATCCGCCCGAATGCCACTGTTGCCGTGGCAACAGCCGGGGTATTATATGCGGTAAATTCCGGTGCTCAGATAATAAATGTTAGTTGGGGGTCTCCTTTTGAATCTACATTTTTGCGTGATGCTCTTAGATTTGCCAGGGATAATAATGTTTTGGTTTGCATTGCAGCAGGAAACAGCGGCGATAACACCCGATATTATCCTGCCGGATATGATTCAACCTTTGTGATTGGTGCCGGAAACTCTGATGGTTTCAAAACAGCTTTCTCAACATTTGGATCTCATATAGATTTAATTGCTCCCGGTTTGGATATTCTCTCATTGAGAGCGGAAGGGACTGATATGTATGGCCCCTACCCCAGTATGGAACCGGAAGTGAGGATAATTGATGATTATTATTATCTGGCAGATGGCACATCAATGTCTGCTCCTGTTGTAGCCGGTGCAGCCGGGTTGCTTATTTCTGTTCACCCCGAAATTTCCTGGGAGACAATGGAACAGGTGTTAAAATTTGGGGCTACTGATTTGGTGGACCCTATGGACACAGGTGATTTTCTGCCCGGTCCGGATACATTATCAGGTTATGGTTATTTGAACATTGATGCTTCTCTTGCTCTATTGGATGGAGGGAGTATCTTTTTCTCCAATTTAACCCGCTTCAATCGTTATACTTCTGATATTCCGATAAATATAGCAACGGTTGCTGGTTATACCGGTGGATGGATGCTTGAATATGCTTTCGGATTGGGATCAGAGAACTGGCAGTTATTGGGATCAGGAGGTTCGGTTCCAATTGATTCTTTGATTTATACTTTTGATGCAACTGATGTAAACGGATTTATCACTTTTAAATTAACAGATGATTTTGATAATTCTTCTTCGATTACTGTTAAATATGTAAGATCAAATCATCTTGAGATAACATCGCCGGAAGATGGCGAGGATCTCGACTATAACCTCCCCATAATAGGTTCGGCTTATGGATCTGATTATGACTCAATTGTAGTATCATACGGTAATATTGTGGATCCGGCAGTCTGGCTGACTTCATCGACAGGAGAGTTTTTTGATTCTCTCATGTTCGATTGGTCGATTTCGGGAGACGACACCGGATATTTTCTAATAACAGTTGATGGTTATTTTTCTTTTGGGATAATCAGTGATTCAGTTACAGTTCATGTCACCTCTACATTTTCCAATGGCTGGCCTCAGAGTTTAGGAGGGTTTGGAGGAATGACTCCGGTGTGTGCTGACTTAAATAATGACGGTATAATGGAAGTTATTGCACCTTCATCCAACGGTCTTCTTGTTTTCAGAGGTGATAACGGCCAGTTAGTGGATGGGTTCCCGGCCTATGTCGGTTTAGATATGCGCTGTGTTCCGGCTATTTATGATGTTGATGGAAATGGTCTGAAAGATATTATCTGCACCAATGAAAGCGGAATTCACATTATTAATTATGATGGCTCTAATACAGTAGCGGATGCACTTCTGGAGTGTTACACAGGTAGAATTTCATATGAATACGCTTTTCCAAATCCGACAATCGCCAGGTTAAGGCTTGATTCTGAACCTGGAGCAGTTCCGGATTCAGCAATACTGATTCTAAATAAATCAGGAGAAATCCTTGCCTATCGTTTTAATGGTTTCTCATATTTCTTTGGTTTGGAAGGATTGTTTGCACAAGTAACCGACAGGCTCTCATTTTCCTATGGTCTGGCAGGAGGGACATCACCATTTGTGACTACTGCTAATCTGAACGGGGATGACCTTTTTGAAGTTGTGGCAGGATACACAGCCCCTTTTCCTTATACCGGTTTAAGCCTTTTTAACGGATCAAATGGAGAACCGGCATTTGATTTGGATGATCCGACCGTTCTGCATGTTGGTAATGTTTTTGGGACGGCACTGGCGGATTTTAATCTGGATGGATACCCTGAAATTATAACCTTGGGTAGAACATCCGAAGGGACTCATATATGGGTCAAAACCCAGGGGACAGATGATTACCCAGGATGGCCAGTGGCGTTGCCTGATGTTTCAACCTGGATTGGTTCTTATCCGATTGCGGCTGATCTTGATCTTGACGGCATTCCTGAAATATTATGCACTTTCTTTGAATACGATATTGCTTCACTATATATTTTTAAATCAGATGGTACTCCGTATATTATCCGAGAAGGAAGACCCTACGGTGAAGCTTATTCTGCTCCCCTTGCTTTTGGTACTCCGGGTGTGGCTAATCTTATAGGAGATGATTTCCCTGAAATTATTATACGATCCGGCTATATTTTCCCCGGTACCGGCAGCGAGAAAATTCACATTCTTGATTATCAAGCCAACCCTGTTCCCGGATGGCCGATCAATACTCCGGCTCGTCCGTATCAGGTTTTTTCCTCGCGCTTTGCTCCTCTTGTTGATGATATTGATAATGACGGGTTGGTAGAATTGGTTATTAACAGTGATGCCGCTACCCTGTTGGCTTGGGATTTTGAAGCTTCGGTTGATGAAGGCAGGAATACTTTCCGCTTCCTTGGTGATAATTATAATAGCGGAATTACAAAATCAACCCAATACACAACCGGAATTAATGATGAAAATAATATTTTACCTCATACCGTAACTCTCAAACAAAATTATCCAAATCCTTTTAACCCCAGTACTACAATAAACTTTTCGGTACCTGACAAAAGACAAGCAAAGCTTGTGGTTTATAATATTCTGGGGCAGGAAGTAACTACTCTGGCTGACGGAGAATTTAGTGCCGGGTATCATGAAGTGGAATTTAATGGTTCCGATTATGCGTCCGGAGTTTATCTTTATCGTCTTCAGACCGGGGAGACATCAATAACTCGAAAAATGCAATATGTAAAATGACAAACAGCCGACTCAAAATTTTTATTGCTACTTTATTGCTTCTTATTATGAGCATAAGTATTCATGCTGGTGATCCGGAACTACCGGACAGTCCGGATAATACTTTCCTCTGGAATGAAATAAATGCTCTGACTGCAATAAATAGCAAATATACGGTGGGGATTGCTGATGATGCCATTGTTGTTTGTGAATATTTCAGTTCTAAAAAAGCCTTTGATGTTGTCAATGTAATTCCTGTTAATCATACTTTATTAAAACAAAAGAGCATGGACAGTATCTATGTTGTCCAGACTGATGATTTCAGACTTCTTGTTTACAATTTGAAAAATCTACCTGAGATGGAACATATGTGGACTCTCGATCCGGGGATTGCTTTTGCGGATTATGCTATCAATCGCAAGAGCCTGTTTCTTACTTCATGGTTTGATGGTCTCTGGAGGTACGTATTTGACGGTTATGGCAATGCTTCTTTTGTTGATTCCAGTATGATTGGAATATTATGCACTCAGTTACAGGTTGAAAATGATACGCTTTATATGCTGGATAACTACAACGGGATTCTGAGATATAAACTGGGACTGAGTGGACCGCCCGATTTTATTGATTATCTCTATGTTCCCCATGAGTGTAATTATTTTGTAAGAGATGATGAAGACTTTATTTTATTACAAAGAACAAAAACAGCACTAATTGGTAATTTTGGTTTATTTGGATCAGGGATTGTAGATTCAATCACTGATATTGATTATCCCCGTAAAGTCATGGTTACTCCAAATGATTATGTTTTCTGGAGTAACCGTTATATTCATACTTTTGACAAGGTTAATCCGGAAATTGAATCATTTACAGAAATCAGTCAGGGTAAAATCGATGGAGATATTTTACATAATGATGATGGTTATCAGTTCTTGATGCCTAGTGTATCAGGCGGATTTAATATCTATGATCTTGATAATATTTCAATGGTTAGGCAGGGACTTAACCGATCGGGGCCGATTAACTCCCTACTGTTTCATGAAGGAAAATTATTTACCGGGGGGGGTGATAATCCTTTGGATGTTTTTGATTTTAATATAAAAGATACTCCAGAGGTTTCTTATACCATCTATGATGATATTAAAGGCATTAATACTGTTAGAAATAATGGAGATACTCTGATTGTCTATTACAAAGACATCAATCGGGTTACCCTTATCAAAAACAGTCTGGATCCGGACTCCTTTTATGTCGATAGAGCATTTTCTTTTGATGATTCCCAAGTTGATGATTTTTTATATATACGTAATCCGGGAGATACTTTTCAAACAATTATTTCCTTAAGTCGTGTTTATGCCCAGGCATATATTCTAACTGATTCAGGGAAATTTGAGACATTTCCACCCTGGAATTATTTTGGTAATATCATATCGGCTTGTTATCATGATTCTCTTTTTATTGTAGCTACTTCCAAAAACCAACTATGGACTTATAAAATTGATGAAAACTTCGACAGAACCTTGATGTCGGTAGTTGATCT
>DAOWMZ010000004.1 GCA_030642845.1 Candidatus Zixiibacteriota bacterium | reverse complement strand
TGCGTCTGTGGTGGGGAGTATGAGTTGGTTGACGGAGTAGTTGTTTGTAAATCATGACAAATGATAATCAAAATCTCAAAATACTCGTTGTTGTACTTACCTATAACGAAGGAGAAAGACTTGAAAACCTGATCAATCAATTTCCTTCTAAAAGGGAATATGAAATATTATTTGTAGATGATGGTTCTACTGACAACACTACTAAATTTTTATCAAACCTTGGTTTTACTGTCATTAAACATCAAGAGAATCTGGGGGTAGGGGCAGGGATTCACACTGCTGTTAAGTATTGCAGGGAGAATGGTTTTGATACGGTTGTCATCATGGCCGGTAATGGTAAAATGCTTCCCGAAGAAATACCCCGATTGATTGAACCTATTAAATTGGATCAGGCTGATTATATTCAGGGTTCACGCTATTTGCAGGGAGGAGAGAGTCCCAATTTACCCCGGTTCAGAAATCTGGCGATAAAGCTGTTTACCTTTTTTATCAATATATTATTGGGTTTTAAAGGAACAGATATTACCTGCGGATTCAGAGCTTACCGGATTTCGATTTTGGACGATCCGAATATTAATATTGATCAGGAATGGCTGGGAAGATATGAAATGGAATATTATCTTCACTACAAAGCTATAAAAAACGGTTATAGGGTTATCGAAGTACCTGTATCTATGGTCTATCCTGAAAACCAAAAAGACTACTCCAAAATAAAACCTTTCATCGGCTGGTGGTCAATGATTCGCCCCTGGGTGTTCTTAACACTCGGCATAAAGAAATAGTTTATATTACACCTCTAAGGCATTACGAAATAAAGCATTACGCCTATTCTTTGTATTATTGAAATACTCTTGAAAAGTTCAAACTTGACTTGAAATGATACTCTGAATATTGTTATAAGTAAATGGAGTGAATATGATAAAGAAACTGTTATTGGCACTTATTCTTCTGGTTTTACTGGTTGGGTTAAGTTACGTTAAGATTGTTCGAAAAAAAGATCAGATAGATAATGCCTTTACCGAGGGAAAGCAAGAATCTGAAAACCAACTCAGCCGAGTCCGTCTTGATAATGATTCCTTAGCATCACTAATTACTCAAAAAGAATCTGAATATAATGATTCAATATCAATGATAGATTTAGCCTATAAAACATCGACCGATTCGCTTATTTCACAAATTGATTCTTTGGGCGGCTCTATAAATGAATTGCAAAACAAACTTAAGAATACTGAGACTAAATTAGCCAAAGCCAACGGTCCTACAAAGTCAGTGAGTAAGAAATCAACACCAGGCAGACATGAACAAATTCTGACATCCTATAAAAAGAAGTACAGATCTTTACCTTCCGATTTATCTAATTATGAAAAGAAAGTGGCGATAGCAGAGATAAGAACTGAGACTGCTAATCAGTATAAAATAACGGTAGCTGAATTAAACAGATTGCGATCCAATAATAATATAGATTTTTAAGGAATATCACATGGGTTCTGAGGAATTCAAATATGCTGAAATCTTAGTAGATAAGCTGTTTCTTGAATCTTTCTCAAATGAGCACTCCCCATATTACAGTGATAAAAAATTTATTTATACTCGCAAAAATGTTGATAAAATACGTTCAAAATTGAAATGGCACATCGGTCATACTCTTTCAAAACGACAAAAACAAGTAATCAAACATGTATTAAAAGGTAAGACCGAAAGAGAAATTGCCAAAGTTTTGGGTGTCACTCAACAAGTCGTACACATTTATAAGCATAGAGCTATCAGGAAGTTACACAAGGTTCTTGTTACATAGGCGTATGTCAAAAGACTTATTAGTGAGGGGTTTAGTGTATGTAAACCCAAAGTGAGCGTAAGCACCTTCTTATTGGTTGTTTGCGCCAGGAATACCTTGCAAGGAGGTGATATCTCTCAAAGGACAATCCCTATATGGCCTCACCGCTATTTGTACAGTAGATAACATTTATTTTTTTGCGGTCGAGGGGGACCGAAAAAGATAGGGAGTGTGCTATGCCGAAGAGGATAGAAGAAAAAAAGTTCGCGAACCTTGGAGAAAAAGACTGCTGGCATCCTTATAGCTTACAGATGTTGCAGTCATCAAAATTTACCAATGTCGTGGGTAAGATTCTCAAGGGACGTTATATGCTAGTTTCGTCGCGGATTAACAGGAGTTTTCAAATTGGCTCCTGAATAATTTAAGTTTTGATTAATTAGAGAGATATTTCAATAGTTCCTGACGATTAAGCGTAGAACTACCAAAGAATAACGGGATTCATTTTTTGAATCCCGTTTTTTTTATTAATTAATACTAATGTCTATTTTGAGGTTGACTGGGCATAAATGTCAATTAAATTCAGAATTGATTTGAAAATCGTATAAATTTTTAAACAATTTGCTTATTAGTAAGTATAACGTATAAATAATGAGATAAGCATTTATGATAATTCGACAGATAATTATTTTACTAATCATTTCAGCATTATTGGGTTTATTAGTAAACACAATATCACCAAATGGTATTGAGTTGTTAGGTAAATATCGTGACATATCCAGTGGCAATGAACCAATTATACCACCCAATGCCGAAGAGGGCGATCCCTCTTTTATAGCTCTGGATTTAGCTGAGTTGGAATTTAACTTGGGGGAAGTTCTTTTTATCGATTGTCGTGAGTTCGAGGAATTTGAATGCGGGACTATACCAGGTTCAATTAATATTCCGTTTGATTATTTGCCATATGAAAATCTTGAACAGTATCTCGATTCCGCTATGGGATTCGTATCTAAAGACTACCGGATAATAACATTTTGTTCCGGTGACGAATGTGACCAGTCATTGCATTTGGCCAGAAACCTTCAGGCATTTGGTTACAAGAACGTTTCAATATTTTTCGGTGGTTCCAGAGAGTGGGAGAATTACGGTTTAGAATTTGAAAGGAGGCAGGATTGCGGCGAATAATTGACAATGATTATCTGACAATGTTTTTTAGATTAGTCGTCGGGGTCACATTCATATCGGCATCGTTTTACAAAATTATCGAACCCGGAGATTTTGCCAAATCAATTTGGTTCTACCATATAGTACCGGGAAGCATAATAAATCTTATGGCTATAGTATTGCCCTGGCTGGAATTGGTTTGCGGAGTCTGTTTGATATTTGGAATTTATTACAGGAGCTCGGTAATTTGGATTAATATCATGATGGTTGTCTTTATTATAGCTTTGACTTCAGCTCTAATAAGGGGTCTGGATATCGACTGTGGTTGTTTTAAAGCAGCCAAATCATCAAATGGATCAACCCTGCAACCTTTCCTATTGGATATTGGATTAATTATTTTAACGATCCAACTCTGGTTGAGCCAATCCAGAAAATGGATGTTGGGCAAATCCTAATCTTCTAATATTTTTGGTGTAATCAGAATAATCAGATCCTTGGTCGTTTTTTCTTCTTTTTTAGTTGTAAATAGTAGTTTTCCCAAAAGTGGAATATGTCCCAACAACGGAACTTTGTATTCAATTTCAATAATATCTTCCTTTAGTAATCCACCAAGTACAGCAGTTTCACCATCATTAACTGTAATCGTTGTCTGGATTGAACGGGAAGTGGTTATCGGTTTTTGACTATCAATAGGACCGGTGTAACCAATTATATCTTCAACTTTGGGAAAAACTGTTAAGGTAATACGGCCATCTTCGTTAATGCGAGGGGTAACAGTAAGTGAAATCCCAACCTCCTGATCCTGAAAAGTAACGATATCGGAAGTTGCAGACCCTTCGGTAAACCTACTAACAGTAGCAATGGGAATAATAGTTTCGATTTTTATCACAGCCTCATGATTTTCAAGGGTAGTAATTCGGGGATCTGAAAGCAATTTGCTGTTTCCATTCTGTTCCAGCATGTTTAAAACCAAACCCATTTGCCCAACTGTCATAGTTGACCAGGTCCAGCTTCCACTATTTGGATCATATGTACCTGAACCGTCAGAACCGGAGAATGCCTCTTCTGTTGATTCAGAGCCTGACTGTCCCAAAGATGCTGAGAGAGATGTTGGCCAGGAGAAGCCAATCTCTGATTTGTTGTCAATTTGTGTTTCAATTATTTTTGCTTCTATAGAAATTACTCTTTCGGGTAGATCGATTTTATCGATAAGGGCTATCATTTCAATAACAACATGGGGGAAATCTACCAACAAAACCCGATTGGCTTTATAATTAACGGTTTGTGATTTTGTGTTTTTTTCTAAAACAACAACTTTTCCCTTGATTGATTTGATTGATTCCAGTGCTTTAACAACAGTTTCCGGATCAATATATCTGAGAGTTACCGACCTTGATTCAAGTTCCCCAGAAGCAAAATTTTCATAGGGTTTTACAATTATTACATCATCTTTGATATAGAAATTATATCCCATTGGTCCCAGAATTGTTTCCAAAGCGGTATTGATATTCACATCTTCAAGACGCAGGCTTATTTCCCCCGATACATTCCCTGATATAACCAGGTTTAGATTGTGTTGTTTGGCAATCATATTTAATACCGACTGTATAGGCACTTCTTCCATGTTAAGAGTTAGCCTCTTGTCGGGATCAATAGGGCTGCTAAATGTATTTAATGTAAAGAGCAGCATTAGTATTATAAAAGTCATTACTGACCATTTTGAGCGTTTCATATGTTATCCTTTAGCTACCGTCAGAGTTATTTTTTTGCCTTTATAATCGAGAGTAACATTTTTTTTACTTATATTAACAATCCTGGCATCATCAATAATTTCTCCGATAAAAAGTGATTTGTTATTGATAATGGCCATCGGATTATTCTCACTATATACAATACCAGATAACAACCAATAAGTCTGATGGCTGATTGTTTTTGGAGTCAGTTTGCTGGGTTCCTGAAATGGGTTTCGTCCCCATGCTAATTTCTGACAGGCTTCAACATCAATTAATTTTTCCGGAATAGTGGTCGTTTTGGAACCGGATAGAACCTGTTCCTGGTTATTCTGCCGGACTATTTCATTATCACTTTTTTTATCACTAATATTATAATATCCCCAAATAATGGCTAATCCGAGAGCAATAAAGACTATTTTTTTTCTTATATTTTCATTCATATTCTTTTACCCCAGATCACCCAGAAGAGCTTTAAATCCCAATACCAGACGAAGCTTGTTTTTGTTTTCTTCAGTTTTGGTTATTAGGCATTTATTTATTCCGCGAAAATAGGGCATACTTTCTATCTCTTTAATAAAAAGTCCAAATCCTTTGTAATTTCCCTCAAGAGTTATTCCAATATTCAGAAAGAGTGGATCTTCAGTACTGGTGATCAAGTTATTAAGCTGTAATAATTCGGATATGGAGGGTTTAATCTCGGTAACTTCCAGTTTCTGCTTTTTTGATATAATCTCCAGTTGATCAAATAATTTTAGTATGTCATCTTTAGCATATAAATTCGATTTAATATCAAATTGGGTTTCTAATAGTTCATTAGATGTTTCAAGAAAAGCCGGAATCTCTACCATAATTCTATTAAAATCATCCAATTGACTCTGAGCTTGAATGGCATTTGCTTCAATTTCTGTTTTGTTCTTCTGATATGGAACAAATACAGCAAAAAACCATACACAAAGAAGTATCAGTCCTGAACCCCAATATATCAATTGACGTTTTTTCAAATTATACCTCTCGTTGTCAGAGTGAATTCAATCTCAAAGCCGTTTTTGAGTTTGTTTTTGCTATGTCTGACCAGAGTCACATCCTTATAATATGGGCTGGCATTAAGATTTTCAATATACTCAGTAATAATAATCTCCGGAGGGATTGTTGTCGAAATTGTTTTACCCTGAATTGTAATATTATTATCCGTGTTCTTGTTTTCATAATTAAATCTTGTTAGGTGAATCCCATCTTTTGTGATAAGTGAGAGTTCTTTCAAATTTAATGATAAGAAGCTCGGGTCCTGAAGTGTTTTGTTTAAATAAGCCTGGGTAGTGACAATTCTACTTTTAAGCAGGTTATAGGTATGGTATGCATCCGAACTCCGAAAATTCTCAACTTGTTTATATAAACTTTGATTATTTTCTTTTCCCATTCTGATACTATCATTAAAATACCACCAACAGCTGGTTAGCAATAAAACTAAAGCTGTTATTACCAGACGACCGGTGAAATCCAGCCTTTTAATTTTTCGAATCGTTTTATATTTTTCAGGAAGCAGATTGATCATTTTAACATTACATGAAGCAGCAGCCAAAGCCGGGAGGCATACACTTGCGGTTCCCAGAGCAGGGAAATTTTGATTCTGCATAAACGATAATTTTTCAATTGGAAATCGTTCAAACTCCGTATTAGTCTTACTGACAAGTAATTTAATCAGATCATCACTATAGGAGAGATCACCGTGTACAAATATTTTGGAAAGATTGCTGGAGCGATATTGACCTGTGTAAAAATCAAGTGAAGTATTTATTTCAGATGCCAATGTTTCAGCTAAATATTCCATCTTGGTACTATTTAACGTTTGTCCTAGCATTGATGTACCATTGTTGGAGATATGGAAAAATTCCAGAAAGGATCCTCGATAGAAAGCAATTTCAGAAGTATTATTTCTGATGTTAAGCAGAGTATAGGAAATATTATTATCAAAGTCCGGAAGACATCTCAAAAGCTGTCCGCCTGTGTAATAGCTGTGCACAATACTATTTACACCTATGTTATGACCTTTGAAATATGATAAATTCCTATCAATATATTTATTAGTTGCGGCGTGGAGAGCTATTTTTAATCCGACCCTTTTATCATCAGCAATTTTATAAATCGGCTGATAATCATAAATACAATCTTCGATAGGAAATGGAATTTGTTTTTTTACTTCAAACTGGATTGCTGATGCTAATTCTTTTTTATTCAGATTGGGGATCAGAAATGTACGAAATGATGTGTCATTGCCTGATAGCGATATGATAATTTTTGTATTTCGAGTTGCATGTTCATCAAGAAAAGCTGTGATTTCCTGATCAATAAATATTCTCTTTAAATTTTCATCAGCATCTTTAATAGGGATATATGATTTGCGGATATCAATAATTTTGCGAGAATTAAAAATATGATTTACGGCAGCCATTTGGATCGATGACTGATCAATCGAAAATGCTAAACATCGACCAATGAAGTAATTCTTCTCCGGTAAAATTATGGATTCAGTCACATTAGAAATACCGGAAGGTTTCTTTGTATGATCCACGGTATTTTCTGATTTTTTATTTTTTAATAATTCTGCTAAAGACATTCATTAAACCTGAATTAATAATTAACCTCTATAGTGTCACTACCCCCCACAGAAAGAATATTTCTACTCAGTGGCTGATAAACATAATTTACACCCCAGGCATCTTTTAGATAAGATCCTTCAGCATCATCCATATAAGGTCCATTCCACCCTAAACGCGTAAGTTTATTATAAATTGCCACTGAATCCGGCTTGGAAACCAGATCTAACAACTGTGATGGGACAAAACCTATATCTCCTTCAAAGCCACGATCAATAAGCTGTCCTCCGGCAATAATATCCGGATTGCCGATGATGCTTCTTTTAAGAGCAGCCATCTCTTTTTTGGTAGCAGTAATTTTTGAACTCTCGGTCATATCAGCAAATTTGGGAATAGCTACAGTAGCTAAAATTCCCAAAATTACAATTATGATTACCAGCTCAATTAATGTAAAACCACTTTGTTGATATTTTTCGCAACAACACAATTTTGAATATTCTTTTTTTATACTTACCATCTATTTTCGCTGTTAACAAATGTCGCAGGCCAAATTTCACCAGTAGATGCTTTATAGACCCACCCGGCATTAGATGTAATCGAATCCCCTTTGGTAAGGGCACTGCCATCAAAAATATCATCAGCCGAATCAGAAACAGCACCATATGGATTTTTGGGAATACCATGTGCCATTACGTCGGTTCCACTGAGTTCCGCTAGTGACGGCCATGAAGCCGTTCCGGTGGTTACGGCAGCATTAGCATAAAAAATAGTGATGCCGGATTTTAAAGCACCAAGAGTACTACGGCAGGAAGCTTCTTTGGCTTCGCTGGAAAGATCTTTGTACTGAGGGATGGCGACAGCCGCTAAAATCCCCAGGATTACAATGATAATTACCAGTTCAATGAGGGTAAAACCTTTTTGATTCAACATTTTGGACTCCATAAATTGTCGATCAATATATTAATTGTTTCTATTGTCTATTTTATCGACTGATACGTATAATAATTTATCTTTAACCTGAGTTAAATACCTTAATTATGCCCCACATGGGCATAAAGATAGCCAAAGCCATTATTAGAATGAAAATACCCAGCCCCAGAGTCAAAATCGGTTCGAGAATCGCTGTCAATTGACGGGTGACATAATGAACCTCTTTGGAATAATGCTCTGAAATTCGTCTTAACATAGTGGACAAAGAACCTGATTCCAGTCCAATTGTGATCATTTGAAGTGACAACTCGGGAAAATGTTCAAATTGAGATTTGTTAATTTTGGTATCTCGCCCTGATTTCAACAATTCTGACATTTTCTTAATCTCAAGAGCAATCGCTGAGTTTTTGACCGAATCAACCAAGAGATCAAGAGATTTAACAATGGGTAAACCTGATTGAAACAGGATTTGAAACATCATTGAGAACCTGGCAACATTCCCCTTAATAATTATATCACCCATAATGGGTATTTGTAAGAATTTAGTATCAAGCCATAATTTACCCTTGGGATTTGATGCAACTTTTAAATAAGTAAAAATTGCCCCACCAATAATAAGAATAATTAATGGCCAATAGTTTGTGAAAAAATTGCTGGTTCCTATCATAATTCTCGTGGGGAGGGGTAATTCAGCCCCAAAACTTTCAAAAAAGCTAATAAAACGAGGCATGACAAAAGTAACCATGACTAAAAAAGCAAGCATTATAGCTGAAATAACTATAATTGGATAACGTATGCCGCTTTTAATAGCTCTATTCAGTTCCATCTCCTCTTCCAAAACAATATTTAATTGCTCCAATATTATATCCATCTGACCGGATTCTTCACCTGCAGCAATACAGGAGATGTAAACATCAGAAAAAATGTCTTCATACTGGCTCATTGCTTTTGAGAGTGTCTGACCGGCTTCTACCTGATTACGGATTGATTCAATAACGGTGTTGAAATAATTCCCCTTGCTCCCAATTTTAATTAACGAAAGTGCTCTTAGAAGAGGGATACCGGCTTTATAGAGTGTTACCAGGTTACTGTTGAATGTAATCAGTTGCTCGTAATTGCTTCGTTTGGATGATCCCCTAAAGAAGTTTAATTTATTTTTAGGGATCTGTTTAATGTTTATTGGGATCAGTTGTTTTTCATTAAGATATTCCAGTACCTGCTCGCTGGTTTCAGCGGTCATAGTTCCATTATGTTTAATACCGTTAGATTCAATTGCTTCGTATTTAAATTGAATTGACATTTACCGAACTCACTATAAAATCATCATTTTCTTTAACAGAGAATTCATCTACATTTGAGGTTTCTTTCAAAAGTTCTTCAATACAGATAGTACCGCTTCTTAATTTTTCCAACCCTGTTTCAAAAAGGGTTTTATAACCCTTGTTGCGAGCTGCCTCAAGAATCTGATTTACCGAGGCGTTATGCATAATCAATTCGGATATTTCCGGTGTTATTTCAAGGTATTCATAAATACCTGTTAATCCTTTATAACCTGAATTTTTGCATTTCTGACAGCCGGTTCCATGTTGAAAAGTAAACTGATCAACTTGATGCAAAAGCCCTGCTCTTCTTAATATGCTTTCTGAAGGCATATATTCTTCGGTGCATTCAGAGCAATTAAGCCTGACTAAGCGTTGAGCTAAAACACCTTTCAGAGATGTTGCCACAAGATAGTTTTCAATACCCATATCAATCAGCCGCATTATTGTCGAAGGAGAATCATTTGTATGAATTGTGGAAAAAACAAGATGACCGGTTAGGGCGGAGCGTATTGCCATTCGGGCTGTTTCAGTATCCCGGATTTCTCCAATCATTATAATATCAGGATTCTGTCTGAGCATAGCTCTCAATGTTGAAGGAAAGGTCAGACCGGCTTTTTCATTAATCTGAATTTGAATAATCAGTGGTAATGAGTATTCAACCGGATCTTCTACCGTGATCATATTTTTTTCAATGCTATTAATGTCCTGCAGAGTAGCATAAAGTGTTGAAGTTTTTCCGCTTGAAGTTGGACCTGTTATAAGAATTAATCCTTCCGGTTTACTAATAATATTGGTCCAGGATCTTTCCACTTCTTCATTAAAACCCAAATCATTGAAACTTAGCAAAAGATTTCTGCGATCCAGAATACGGATCACAATTTTTTCGCCATGAATGGTAGGCAGGGTTGATACGCGAAGATCAATGATCAGACCTTCGACATTCATCATAAATCGTCCATCCTGCGGGAGGCGCTTTTCAGATACATCAAGATTAGAGGCAACTTTAATCCTGGAGACAAGTTCAGCATGCATATTTTTCGGGGGAGAGGCTTCTTCCCGCATAATCCCATCAATTCGATATCTGATCCTCAGATTGTTTTCATCCGGTTCTATATGAATATCAGAGGCTTTATCTTTCACAGCTCGAGTAATTAGAATGTCAACTAATTTGGCTACTGAACTTTCGGTTGATGTATCAAGTTCTTCGATAGTTTCAATTTTAGTTATAGCTTCATTGTTTTGTTCTAAACCAATAATCTGATTAAAAGAATCTGCAACTGAATAGAATTCATCAATAGCTTTTCGTATTTCGGAACCTGTTGCAACGGCTCTCTTAATATTCAATCCGGTGCGGTACTTAATTTCGTCCAGTGCAATAACATTTAGAGGATCTGCCATTGCGATTGTTAAAGTAGTGCCGATTTTGAATATTGGCAGCAAAGTATATCTTCGGGCTATTTCAACTGAAATATTCGCTATTATTTCCGGGTCAATAACCATTGAAGATAGTGACAATTTGGGAATATTTAATCTTTCAGAGACTGTTTCGAGAAGCTGTTCTTCAGTAATAAACCCCATTTCAACCAGAACTTCTCCCAACCTCTTACCGGAAAATGCCTGTTCGTTTAGTCCCTGTTCCAGCTGATCTCTAGTGAGATAACCCTTCTCCACCATTAAGTCGCCGATTTTCTTTTTAGATATAATATCCGCCATTTTTGTGAATTGATCCTCAATTAAATAATTATGACTTAAATATATTGTCGGCTGACTGGTTAATTTAGTTAAGTGATGAATAGGTACCTATTTTTGTTGTAAATATCAATTCTCCCCTTTATTCTTCTGTTAATTGGAGTTATTGAAAATTGGCAATTAAGTACTTATATATATATATATTATTAATATTGTTAGTGAATGCTCAAGCATTCGGCTTTCATGCAGAAGATGAAAATATGGATCAAACACAATCATCAACTGTTGATAATAATCTGATAATTGATAGTATTATTATTGAAAATCGAAACATTTTTGATACTGATGATTTTCGATACAACCATTTCATTTTCAAGTTAGCTAATAAACTTCATGTTACTACCAGACAAAAGGTTATACGGAGAGAGTTGCTTTTCGAAAATGGGGACATTTATCCTGAGGAACTTATTGAAGAGACAGCTCGTAACCTGAGAAACCGACTCTCCCTTTATGATGCATGGATTGAAACTGACACTTTACAAAATGGCCATCTTCTGGTCAGAGTTGTAACTATCGATGAATGGACCTTGTCAGTTGGTCCAAATTTTTCCCGTGAAGGTAATGAGAACCAATTTAGATTGTCTATTACGGAGAGAAATATTTTTGGTAGAAATCAATATCTATCAGCCGGTTATTTTTTTAATGAATTTGATAGTGATTACGAAAATGCCCACTTTATTGATAATAAGCTATTCGGAAGATCATTATCACTTGACCTGTACCATACCAGCAATCCCAAAAATAAATTGAACTGGCTAATTTTAAGTAAGCCTTTTTATAATTTAAATCAGAAGTTTTCATATTATTTCATTCTTGATTATGATGATAAAATTAATGAAATATACCGGGATACATTGAAAATTGGAGAGACAGGATTTTTGGGTGATGCCTTTCAACTCGGAGCATCATATCGTACCGGCTCCTATAAAAATAAAATTGAATATTCTACAAGTTATTCCTATAAATACAGCAATTCAATAGGAGCTAAGTATTTTTCTGAAAATCCAAAGGATATTACCGAAGTGCATAATAACATCTCAACAGATACTACTTATCATTTGATTAGTTTTGGTATTAAAACATCTTTTCTGAATTTCAGAAAATTTAAGCAGATTGATGGAATGGGGCACATTGAAGACTTTACTTTGGGTCAGGTTTATTCTCTGTCCATAGGACGGGCTTTTAATCCGGATTTTAATGACTATCTCTACGACATTGTAACTCTGAACTTCTGGTATGGAATTTCACCGGGCAAAAATATTATTTATTTCTCTTATAACAGGAAACACTGGTTCTACAATTCATTCCATTATAGGAAATTATCAAATATATCTTTGTTGTACTACAACAGAAGTTTTGAAATCATGACATTTTCTTTGCATGGTTCTTATTTTTCGGACTGGCGTGCTGATAATACTGAAAACCTCAAATTGGGAGGAGTTACGGGAATCAGAGGCTATGATGAATATTTCAAAACCGGTGATCGCCAAATGGTGATAAATTCCGAGATGCGATTTTTTACCGGACTCGAAATTCCAGCAGTAAAGATCGGAGCGGCTCTATTTGTGGATGCAGGGCGATCATGGAAATCTGACGAATCGTTTAAATATCGAGACTTTTTATTTTCAGCCGGAGCAGGATTAAGATTATTCATTGGCCACTCCTCACGAAAAAAAGTAATCAGGGTTGATTTTGCTTACTCGGAACCAAATGGATGGCAGATATCTATTGGAACTGAACAATATTTCCATCTTTCTTCCGATAGTTTCTTCTTGACAACTTATTGATAATCAATAAATTGTAAGTATAAGTATGTTCTTCGGATGTCTAATTATTTCACTGGAGATAGATCTGTTTACATCTTTTTCTACCGATTTTGAAAATGTAATATATTTAGGTAATAAATAAAATATTTTAAAAAACAAGAGTATAATTGGTAAGGACAACGATTGAATTCAAAACATAGGTCGATAGAAAGAATATCAATGAAACAAGATGTTTTCGTGACACAAATTGACTTTTGGTTTGTTAAGTAAATTATGAAGTATTTTATTCTAATAACTTTATTAATCTCAATTATCTCTGTTCAGGAATGTTTGGCTGATGATGCCAGCATTGCCTTGTCTAAAATTGAAGCTGATTACAATAATAATTTCATATCGCTAAACGAAAAAGTTCAGCTTCAAATAATAGCCATAAGAAATTACAAGGAACTTCCTGTTAAATATAAATCCATATCACTAACTGCCAGTAAATCAAGACCAGGTTGTGCTTCTATTGTTCTTCTTGATATCAGGAGAGACTGGGAGTTGTTATCCAAAGAGACTCAGGATATATTTACTCTGGCTTTTGCCA
Organism: Candidatus Zixiibacteriota bacterium; assembly: GCA_030642845.1. Lineage (GTDB taxonomy): Bacteria > Zixibacteria > MSB-5A5 > GN15 > FEB-12 > DAOWMZ01. The sequence goes on along the minus strand of DAOWMZ010000004.1, from coordinate 4,368 downwards.
GAGATTCATCTGAATTTACTTATATATCAGAAAGTGGTTTTTTCAAATTTCACTACGATACTGCAGGAACTGATTCTGTTCCTGAAGCAGATGATGATTTTAGTGGTATCCCTGATTATATTGAAAAGATTTCATCATATTGTGACACTTCTCTTAACAAACATATAGATTTAGGATATATGACACCCCCTTCTGATGGAGTATTGGGTGGTGATTCTTTATATGATATATATTTTCAGGAGACCGGTTTCTATGGTTACACATTCCCTGAAGGTCCCGGGGGGGAGCCATGGAATGATTCTTACAGCTATATTGTTCTGAATAGTGATTTCCTTGGATTCGTTCCCAATAATGATCCTGAAGGCGACCAGGCCGGGTCGGCAAAAGTTACCTGCGCCCATGAATTTCATCATGCCTGCCAGTATGCCTATGATGTTTCTGAAGAAATATGGATCATTGAAGCAGATGCTGTCTGTCTGGAAGATTTAATATTCGATCAGGTCGATGACAACTATCAATATCTTGATTCATTCTTTGTTTCTCCGGAAAAATCAATCATGACAAATGGAATGCACGCATATTCGAGTTTTCTCTGGAATCTCTATCTCGCTGAAAAATTTGATACTACTTTGCTGGTGGCTATGTGGCAAGGTGGGATTACAAAAACAGTATTTAATGCTTTGAAAGATTCAATATCCGGTCGTTATGGTTGGGAACTCGATTCTGCTTTTGCTGAGTTTGCCTCTTGGAATTATGTCACCGGTACCAGAGATGATGGGCTGCACCATGTTGAAGCCGGTATGTATCCTATGATTGATATGGATCGAACACATTCGGCATATCCGGTTAGTCTTCTGACATCACCAACAAACCCTGCAGGGTATGGAGCTTGTTACATTGAGTTTCTTCCAATAGGGAGTTATTCAACACTTGAGCTATTGTTTAATGGTGACGATTCCCGTGAGTGGGAAGTTTATATTATTAAGTCAACTGCAGAGAATATTCATGAATTTGAAAAAATGGAAATTGATCCTGGAAATTATATTGGTGGAATGACTGTTAAAAATTTTGAATCCTACCTGAGAGTTGTAATGGTTGGTGTAAATGTCGCTGAACATTCAAACGGAGGATTCTTCAACTATTCCGCCAGTACTCATCCTCCATATGAGGTTGAAACCCAGATTATAACGACCGACTCAGCAGTGTATTCCGGAGGAATCAGAGAATTTGAATATCTGGTTACAAATCCATCAACGATCTATAATGTTTATCGCATCACAGCCTGGGATGACAGTGGGTGGGTTGATATGGACTATTTTGATATTCCGGTATCAGCAGGAGAGGATTCAGTGGTAACTATTCCGGTTACACCTTTAGTTGGAGTTCCTTTGGGGAATATCTCAAATCTATCATTTTGTGCTACATCACGCCTCGATTCAACAGTATTTGATATAAAAAATACCGGAGCCAAAACGGTATTGCAGAGAGGGGATGCAAACTTTGATGGTGATATATTAGTATCAGACTTAGTCCTTCTGGTTGATTATCTTTTCAAGGGAGGACCTGTGCCGATTCCAATCGAAGATTCCGGAGATTTTTCCTGTGAAGATGGAATTAATGTTGCTGATCTCACCGATATGGTTGATTTCCTTTTTAAGGGTGGCAACCCTTGTCCATGTAATCCATACTAATAATAAAAAATATTCTTTATTTTTATTTGACAATAGTTTAAATCTCTCTTATTAATACAGTGTCTTAAAAACCAAACTTTTGTTTTAAATACCAAGGAAGGTATTTGAATCAAAAGAGAGGGGGTATTTATGGACAACGGTTTTGAACCGAAAATTTTGATTTGCAGTGAGTGTAAACAGGAGTTTGTTTTTACAGTAGCTGCGCAGCAGTATTTTGCTGAGCATGGATATGCTGAAGATCCTAAACGATGCAAAACATGTCACACTCAACACAAGAAGACTCAACGGAGCAAACATTCTGTTGATACTGAATTCTCCGAGGCTCGGTCCTCTGAAATCTAAAAAAAACCCCGGATAGACCGGGGTTTTTTTATGAACGACCAGGGAGGAAGTTGTCCATATACGAGTTGGGGGAGTCGTTATCTTAAGAGTATCATCTTTTTTGTATTAATTATATTTCCACTTGTAAGACGATAGAGATATATCCCGGAACTTACATTTGTTCCGGAGCTATTTTTCCCATCCCATTCAATATTGTAGGTTCCCGGATCTTTTTGTTCATTGACAAGAGTACTGATCGTTTGTCCATTGATATTAAATATATTGAGCTGAACCATACTATTATTTGAAATTGTGTAGCTGATCGAAGTAGAGGGATTAAACGGATTTGGATAATTCTGCATCAATTCTATTGAAGAAGGTATTTGAGGAGGTTCTTCAGGGTCGGGTTCACTACTTGAGAATCCAACGGTAAAATCAGCTTGCATAATGCTGTCAGAGTAAGAGATATTATTGACCATAATATAGGAAACACCATCGGTATAAGAATTTGAACTGGGAGAAGAGACAGCATTATAATTGAAATTATATCTTTCACCCGGATACGGATCTCCTTCATCACCAAAATTATATTTAATTTCGAGATCATAGTGCCCATCAGCCTGTTCCAAAGCAACCTGATAATGAAGGGTGCTGTCTTCACCCGGCCACCATTCAAAATCATTTGATGTCATATTTTCATCGATATGATAAATCATCAATCCTGCTCCTGGCAGGTAACTGTCAAAGCCGACTTGTTGTCTGTTTTCAACGAGAAAGTATTCATTTGAAATATTACCGCCTGTCCACAAACGATATATTTCTCCACTGGTTGCTACTTGCTCAATTTGTTGTTCAGGGCTGTCGGTCTCTACAATGACCGGTTGAGCAAAACCCATTTTAATCCGGTTAAAAGCGCAGGGATGAGCCGGTGAGCTCCCGAGTCCATTTGGTCCCAGCCAGCTCCCGAAAGCCATAATACCCCAGGTTCCGATTCCTCTCGATTGAGTGGCATCATAATCATAAAGATCATCCAGCCCAAATCCATGACCAAGTTCATGAGCATAAACTCCAATAGTCATATCATTAGGGTTACTCCAGTATTCAGGTTGTATCGTATAACTTGAAATACTCACACCATCTTTTACACGCGGTCTGATACTCCATTTATGAGACCACATATCATTGTTGTTCCCTGTATATTCGGCTCCCTGACCGGAGTGGGCAATTATGAGACAGTCCATATCTCCATCGCCATCGTTATCATAGTTTGAGAAATCTATGACAGCATCAATAGCATCAATTATATCTTCACAGAGTTTCTGAGTATTTTGCGGATAAGAGCCGGTTCCGTTTTGATTATTGACATAATATGCATAAGTCTGAGGAGCTTCAACCCAGCCTACCGATGAAGGGAGATTTACTGATACCAGATCAAGCTGTCCATAAGAAATTTCATCATAGTAGGCTTTGACTGTACTACCGCTGGAACCAAAGAGTAGTGAATCAAAATATCCCGGATTAACTTGTGCCGCTTTATCGCTGAATTCAACCAAAATGCAAAGAGCTTTAAATTGTCCGCCAAGTATTGGAGCATCAGAGGCAGCGTTGTTGTTTAATGATTCTTTTTTTAAAATGGAATGGTCACCTACACAGATTCCCTTCTGATGCATTTCACTAATATTTTCCATAAAGTATGGAACTGCGATCTTTCCTGCTGCTACCCCATCTCTGATATCAGGATGAGGTGGGCATGCAAATGTTAATGTTGTCATTACAAAGAAAAAGCAGACAATTGCAATAGTATAATATGTATATTTTGGTTTTGACATAATCCTCTATCCTTCCGTATTATTTCCTAATTCCCCCCGGATTCAAGGTTTCAATTTGTTACTTACCATTCTTAATGCATGAGCCATGCCAGCAGGTGTAGCCTGTTCTATGGTGAAGAGTAACAAGACGTTACGGTGACATGATGAAGGTCGTATTGAGAATGTCCATCATGGAAATAAAGAATGTATGGGAAACATCCCATAAGGTATGCGGCTGAATCAAAGACATAAAAAAAAGCATTCCCGATTCCTCGGAAATGCTTTATTTAATGCAGTCCTTTGCGTAAAACTTATTAGAATAGTATCCCTGTTGTTAAGGCTATATTCAATCCTTTTGATGAATATGGAGAAAGAGTAGCACCTGAGACAGCGGCAAAATCAATATAAATCGGATTAAAATGAATTCCTGTCCCAAAGGAGAAAGCTGTGGATTTATTACCACCAGTAGCAAATCCGGTTCTTAAAGGAAGCATCCTGATGAGTCCTGTCCATTCCAATCCCAAAGATATACGTGGTTTTTTGGACGA
>DAOWMZ010000014.1 GCA_030642845.1 Candidatus Zixiibacteriota bacterium | reverse complement strand
CCGCTAACTCCTAAAAGGGGAATAGTTTTTGATCGTGAAGGGAGACGTATTATTGACAGCCGTTCCTCTTATACCGTATCAGTCGTACCGACTGAAATGGTTAAAGGAGTAACTCTCGAAAACCTGTCAGAATTACTGGAATTAGATACACTTCAAATTAGAAAAAGGATTATCCGAAATACGGTCAACTATTATCAGCCGGCACCAGTAAAGCGAGATGTATCTTTTGAGAAAATTGCTATCCTGGAAGAACAGAATACCAGATTCCCCGGGGTGATTTATCAAATTGAACAGGTTCGACGTTATCCGATAGGTTTGGGGTCGGAAGTTTTTACCGGTTATGTTGGAGAAGTGTCACAAAATGATTTAAAATCCGGGGAAACAGACAACCTTCGACTGGGTAGCATGATTGGTAAAGATGGTATTGAGAGACAATATGATCAGGAGTTGAGGGGATACGAAGGAACTGAATATATTGAAGTGTCGGCAATAGGACAGATTCTTGGAACTTACGATGAAAAGCCTGAGATTCAACCGACACCTGGAAATGATATTACTTTAACAATTGATCTTGATCTGCAGCAAGCCTGCAGTGATGTTCTTGATACTTTCTGCTGTGGAGCAATCGTTGCCGCCGATCCGAGAACCGGGGAGATTCTGGCAATGACATCATTCCCAAGTTATGATGCAAATATCTTTTCATCGGTCATACCGGAAAGCCTGTGGCAGGCGATCTCCAGCGATTCATCCCATCCCTTATTAAAAAGACCTATAAAGGGGTTATATCCTCCCGGTTCAACTGTTAAATTTGTTACTGTTGGGGCGGCATTGGAAGAGGGTTTGATCAATGAATTCACGACCCTGCAACCTTGTCTCGGTGGTTATAAATTCGGTAATCGTGTATTTCACTGCTGGGACCTGGGAGGACATGGGGCATTGAATGCCTCTCATTCTTTGGAACAATCCTGTGATATTTTTATGTATCAACTGGGAATAAAAATGGGTGTTGACTTACTCAGCAAGTATTATGGCCTATGTGGTTTTGGTATGAAAACCGGAGTGGATTTGCCAGGTGAAGCTTCCGGTCTGAATCCAAATTCTGATTACTATAACAAACGCTATGGTGTGAAGAAATGGACTAAGGGTCTGGTGCTTAATCTTTCAATCGGACAGGGTGAAATTCTGGTTACTCCACTGCAGCTTGTTCAATTTTTTTGCGGATTAGCTAATAATGGTGTTGTGCACAGTCCATTTATAATAAAAAATATTATCGGTACGGATGGAGTTATATACAACGGAAAATCAGCATCAACATTCAATCTTCCGTTTTCTAGGAAAACCATGAAAGTGCTGCTGGAGGGATTGCGGATGGTTGTTCATGGCGAACACGGAACAGCCAAGAATCTTAAAACAAGTCTTTATTCTCAGGGCGGGAAAACAGGAACAGCCCAGAACCCGCATGGCGAAAATCATTCATTGTACGTTGGCGTTGCTCCTTTTGAAAATCCGGAAATTGTGGTTTGTGCTATCATAGAAAATGCAGGACATGGTTCCGAAGTGGCAGCACCGATTGTAGGAGAAATTATCAAAAGGTACATGGATAAAAAACATGGAGAAGATAATATTGCTGTTATTGATTTGGGGGATGAACAGTAATGCTTAACTATCGAGATCTGGATTGGAAACTGATTGGAGCGACTTTGCTTTTGTCTCTGATTGGAATAATTTTGATAATGTCTGCTCAATATCATGCCGATTCGGAGTTTGCCCGCAATTATTATCAAAGACAGCTAATCTGGTTTGGGATTGCTCTTTTTGTTTTTGCTGTAATAATTCACTTTCCTTTGCGGCTCTTTGATGTTACTGCTTTTGTTGTATATCTTATTACCATATTATTATTAGTAGGAGTATTATTTTTTGGATCAACACGGATGGGGGCTTTACGCTGGTTTTCATTTGGTCCGATAAATTTTGCCCCTTCTGATCTGGCAAAATTAGCCCTAATCTTTGCATTAGCCCGTTTCTTTTCATATACAAAATTAGCAGTGGCATCAAAAAGAAAGCTGGGAATATCCCTGCTTCTTACTGCGATCCCAATGGCTCTAATATTAAAACAACCTGATCTGGGGACATCACTGGTTTTCCCTGTAATATTATTCGCTTTGTGGTTCTGGTCGGGATTGTCTCCTTTGTATTTGTTCCTGATTATATCGCCAATAATCTCTTTGATTGCTGCCAGTCATTGGTTGGCATGGGCAATATATTTTGCTCTACTTCTTGCCATTTTGTTTATTTCCCGTCCCGGAATGTTTTTTGGTATTACAACAGTCGTTACCAATTTAGCCTTCGGGATGGTGACACCATTTTTATGGAATCGGATGGCAGATTATCAGAAGTTGAGAATTCTGTCGTTTCTTGATCCGGGTAATGATCCGCGCGGGGCAGGGTATCAGATAATCCAATCAAAAATTGCTATCGGATCAGGAGGAGTATGGGGGAATGGTCTCTTGTCAGGTTCTCAAACAAGGCTCGATTTTCTTCCGGAGCGACATACCGATTTTATCTTCTCTGTCCTGGGTGAAGAACTTGGTCTTTGGGGAGCATTGATTGTAGTATTTCTCTTTGGATATATTTTATACCGAGCAGTACGCATTGCTGCGAAATGCCGTTCAAGGTTTGTTTCATTTGTTGTGTTTGGGGCTGCTTCAATAATCCTCTTTCAGTTACTTGTAAATATCGGAATGACTTTAGGAGTTATGCCGGTTACCGGATTGGCGTTACCGTTTGTGAGTTATGGGGGTACTTCGCTTGTTCTCTCATGGACTCTGATAGCTTTATTAGTTTTAGCCGACTACCATTGGCAAGAGTATTAGCACTCGTAGAGTGTTTTTTAAGCACTTCAATTTAATAGTAGAGCTGAATATCTTAGTAATTCTGCCATATTTTTGTAAGGGCGAAGCATTCTCTGAAAATTGATTTCAAAAATGATTTGTTGTTTCGATAAAATGCTTCGCCCCTACATGGAATACATTAAATATCATCAAAATCCTGGTAGTTTTCTTTTGTAAGGTAGGATCATATCCATGTTATGATGTCTATAGAAAAATATAATTTAGTAGCATATCCCTATACTTTTGAATATTATCATATAATGACAAAGCAGAATAAAAATCCGGATATGAAATATCTACTAACCCTTGCTTTTGGAGCAGTTTGTATCAGTTTTGCTCCGGTTTTTGTAAAATATCTTTATCAGCAGGATATGGGGCCGGTAGCTATTGCCTTTTGGCGAACATTTTTAGGTGCCTGCGTTTTATTTGGATGGGGTTGGATTACCGGCAGACAAATGATTCTGTCATGGGTGGTTTTAAAATGGGCAATTGTAGCAGGATTCTTATTTTATCTCGATCTTTTCTCCTGGCATTATTCAATTATTTATGTCGGTGCCGGAATGGCAACAATACTTGCTAACACCCAGGTCTTTGCAACAGCGATTCTCGGTTACTTTTTGTTCAAAGAGAGACTAAGTCTCAAGTTTTTTATTTCAGCAATTACAGCAATCTTTGGGATAGTAATATTAGTCGGGATTGGAAGTGAGATAGAATTTACATCTGGTTATATAAAGGGAATAATATTAGGATTACTAACCGGATTATTCTATGCTCATTATATCATAACTCTAAAACATGCCGGGCAGAAAAAAGAGTGCCCCGGATTTATTTGTCTGATGGCCTGGGCTTCGCTTTCAACCGCTATATTCTTTGGGATTACTATGCTGGTATCCGAGACCGTCTGTTTCCCATCTGGTTATCAAGCCTGGTTGTTAGTAATTGGATTGGGTATTAGTGTACAGGCTGTTGGATGGCGGGCGATTTCCAAAACACTTCCAAATCTTCCTGCGTCACACAGTGGGTTAATTTTGTTATTACAGCCTGTATTGGCAACTTTGTGGGGGTATTTATTGTTTGATGAGTACTTGCTCTTACCACAAATTGCAGGAGCAGTTATTACACTTAGTGCAATCTACGTCGGTACCATAAGCAAAAAAAAAGCAGCTTAAAGAAAGCTGCTTTTTATATAAACTAGTAATTCCTATTTAACCAGAACCAACTCTAATTTATCGGCAATAAAGTCGGCTTCAGATTCAGTCAGAATCAACGGAGGAGAAATACGAATTGTGTGGCCATGACTGTCATTCGCCATAAGCCCCAGATCCAGTAACTCGCGACAATATTTCATGGCATCACCATCTTTAACTTCAATACCAATAAATAGACCGCGATTGCGAACCTCTTTAACAAAATCAGAACGTTTAGCAATTTCTCTGATTTTATCAGCCAGATATGATCCGACTTTGCGGGAATTCTCAACAAGTTTTTCATCGACAAGAACATCAAGAGCAACGTTACCTGCTACACATGCCAGAGGATAACCACCATAGGTTGAACCATCACGTCCCGGTTGGAAAGCAGAATCCATAAGCTTGCTGTTGGTAACAAAACAAGAAAGAGGTACTAAACCCCCGGAGAGAGCTTTACCCAGAACGATACCGTCCGGGATAACATTTTCATGTTCAAAACAGAACATCTTGCCGGTACGTCCCAAACCAACCTGAATTTCATCAAAGAGAAGTAAGAGGTCATGTTTATCAGAAATATCACGAAGACCTTTAAGGAAACCATCGGGCGGAATAAACATTCCACCTTCACCCTGCATCGGTTCCATAAGGATACCGCATGTATTTTTGTTTACAGCTTTTTCGACAGCATCAAGATTGCCATATTCAACCGATACAAACCCGGGAGTTAAAGGACCAAAACCTTCTTTATATTTATCTGATGTGGAGAAAGAGATAACCGTTATCATACGTCCATGGAAATTGTTATTGAAAACAATAATTTCCTGTTTGCCATCGGGGATACCTTTTTCTTTATAACCGTAATAGCGAGCCATTTTGATTGCTGTCTCAACAGATTCAACACCTCCGCATTTGGGAAGGACTTTGTTTCCGTTATCACCAAAACGTGTACCTAATTGAGGAGTAAGGGTTGCCAGTTTTTCAAGGAATTTTCCTAAAGAGTCAGTATAAACCACATTTGAGATAACTGATCCGTAACTGCCTTGAAGAGCTTCTACCAGAGCTTTGACAATCTTGGGATGATGATGACCATGATTGGCAGCTGAATAGGCGGCCAGACAATCAAGATATTTTTTCCCATCCTGACTATACAACCAGATTCCTTCGGCTTTACGAACAACTAACTGCTGGCGACTATAATGATGAGCCCCAAAAGTAGATTCATAGTTCAGTATGGTGTCATCGGGAAGATTTGAAAACCCGATTTCAGAATTAGTTTTTGTTATAATATCGGCCATAGGGCACCTCACAAAAAAAACAGGTTATTTATATATTTTTCAGCATCAAAATATATGTAAGATTACTCAAAATTACAAGCGTAGTGAATCCAATTTGAATAATATTTTCTGTTTATTTGTAGTAGGCAGATTGGGTTATTTTGAAATTAAGTTGTTAATAGATAGCTGTGAATTATCAATGTATACAATAAAGTATATTATTGTTGTAGTTCATTGTGAAAAAAGAAATAAAATATCTGAAAAAGATCTTGATTTTAAGCTAGTTAATACTATAATTGTCCAGATTTTGACAGTTTGGAGGAACAATGATTAAAGTAATTGAAAATTTACAGATAGGCCCGATGGTTTGGAAGATGCTGGTGGAAGTACCCCGGCTGGTTGCTAAAGCCAAAGCAGGCCAGTTTGTTATCCTGAGAGTAAATGATAAAGGGGAAAGAATCCCCATGTCAATAGCAGGACTTGATAAAGATAAGGGGTTGCTGACAATAATTTATCAGGTCGTTGGAAAGACAACCGCTTTGATGACTACAGTTCAACCTGGTGAGGAAATATCCGATTGTGTTGGACCGCTTGGATTACCTTCGCATGTAGAAAAATGGGGGACAGCATGTGTCGTTGGCGGAGGTATTGGTATTGCACCGGTCTATCCTATTGCACAGGCATATAAAGAAGCCGGCAACAAAGTTATCACCATTGTCGGAGCGCGCAATAAGGGTCTTCTTTTCTATGAAGACGAACACAAGTCTGTTGCCGATGATTATTACCCATGCACTGATGATGGTTCCTATGGGCATCATGGTTTTGTATCCGATGTTCTGAAGAAGCTTTTGGATGATGGAGAAAAGATCGGGATGATCATGGCTATTGGTCCTGTCCCTATGATGAAAGTTGTAGCAAATCTGACTAAAGATTATAATGTCCCAACCTGGGTCTCTTTGAATCCATTAATGATTGATGGAACCGGAATGTGCGGTGGATGCCGGGTATCGATTGGAGGTGAAACCAAGTTCGCATGTGTTGATGGACCTGATTTTGACGGACACATGGTGGATTTTGATTTGTTGACTTCACGTCTTGGGGCATACAAAAACCAGGAACGCAAAGCAATGAAAAAGCTGCTTGAGGATCCAAAGTGCAGGCTTACAAAAGCAGTCAAAGAATTTAAATATCCTGATGAGAAGGCATAATAAGGCAGGAAGGTACACCAAAGATGATTGATAAAGAGAAAAAAACCAAAGCTAAAAAGCCAAAAGGTCCCAATAAGCTTAAACCTAAAGACAGGATGAAAATTCCTCGCCAGGACATGTCAGCTCAAGACCCTAAAGATAGAGCCCATAATTTTAATGAAGTCCCCTTTGGATTTACAGAAGAACAAGCCCTTAAAGAAGCGGCTCGCTGTCTGGAATGCCCCAAAGAACCATGCATAAAAGGTTGTCCGGTTGAGATTGATATTCCTGAATTTATCCGATTAATCATAAGTAAGGATTATGCTGCTTCAGCCAGAAAAATTAAAGAGACTAACTCTTTACCGGCTGTATGCGGGCGTGTTTGTCCCCAGGAAGAACAGTGCGAAGCTGTTTGTATTACCGGCAAGAAAGGTAAGCCGGTGGCGATTGGTCATCTGGAAAGGTTTGTCGCAGACTATGAACGGGAAAACAATCTGGTAGAATTGCCTGAGATCGCTCCTCCTACTGGAAGAAAAGTTGCTATTGTTGGCTCCGGTCCGGCTGGATTAACCGTTGCCGGTGATCTGATAAAGTTTGGTCATTCGGTAACTATTTTTGAAGCCCTGCATAAACCGGGTGGTGTTCTTGTTTATGGTATCCCGGAATTCCGTCTCCCGAAATCTATCGTGCAAGCTGAATGTGATTTCCTGGCTGATATGGGGGTTGAATTCCAGAACTCTACGGTTATAGGCAAGATGGATACTATCGATGAACTTTTTGAAATGGGTTACGATGCGGTATTTATTGGAACCGGTGCTGGTCTGCCGAATTTTATGGGTATCCCGGGTGAAAACCTGATCGCAATATATTCGGCTAATGAATATCTGACCCGTTCCAACTTGATGCGTGCTTTTGATCCCGATGATTATGACACTCCGATTATTCGGGGTAAAAATATTGCTGTTCTTGGAGGTGGTAATACTGCTATGGATGCGGTTCGTACCGGATTACGTCTTGGTGCAGATAATGCTTATATAGTTTATCGCCGTAGTCGCATAGAAATGCCGGCTCGTATTGAAGAGGTTCATCATGCTGAGGAAGAAGGAATCCAGTTCCATTTGCTTTGTAATCCAATCAGATTTATTGATGACGGTAAAGGCTGGGTTAAAGGGATGGAATGTCTGAAGATGGAACTTGGTGAGCCGGATGCTTCCGGTCGTCGTCGTCCGGTGCCAATCGAAGGTTCCAATTTTACTCTGGATGTTGATCTGGTTGTAGTTGCAATTGGCAATTCATCAAACCCGTTAATTCCTCAAACTACTCCAGGATTAGACTGCAACAAATGGGGCAACATTATAGCTGATGATAATTCTTTGCTTACTTCCCGTAAAGGGGTATATGCCGGTGGTGATATTGTTACTGGTGGTGCTACTGTGATTTTAGCTGCAGGTGCTGGTAAAAAGGCTGCTCGTGCTATGCACAAATATCTCATGGAAGAAGTAAAGAAGTGAGTAATTGGTTGTGGGCGGCACACGCCCCCGTGTGCCCCTTATAGAACACACAATGTGTGCCAGCAGACGAGGGCGTCTGCTAGGCACAAAATTTATTGATATAAATAGGCGGACTAACAATCCGCCTTTTTTATTTCTATTTTATACTCAACTGTTATAATAGAATATGTTTAGTTCTGATTTTTATATAAAATTATTGTGGGCGGCACACGTCCCCGTATGCCCCTTAAATAGAACAGGCGATGCCTGCCAGCAGACGAGGGTGTCTGCCAGGCACAAAAGCAATGCTTAACTCTGAACTTGTCAAAAAACTCGCTTTTGTTTGTGGTTTTGATATGGGGGCTATCACGACACCAGAGATACTTGTTGGTGATAAAAACAGACTTCGCCTGTGGTTGGAGAGGGGGAATCAGGGAAAGATGAAATGGATAGAAAATAATTTTGAAAAAAGAACTGATCCATCAAAAGTTCTCAATAATGTCAAATCAATTATTATGTTAGGGATTAATTATTACCAGCCAAATTCCAAAGATATTCCCGAAGGTATGGGATTAGTCTCAAGATATGCGCGCGGAAAAGATTATCACAAAGTTATTGCTCGAAAAACCAAACATTTGATAACAAAACTAAAAGATAATATGGGAAGCAATACTTCGCATGAATTCTACTGGTATGTCGATTATGGTCCTATGTTGGAAAAAGCTTATGCCGCCAAAGCAGGGTTAGGATTTATTGGTAAAAACAGCATGTTGATAAACAGAACATTTGGCTCATGGTTTTTCCTTTCGGAAATATTGACGACTGTGGAACTGGAACCGGATGAGCCATATCATGGTGATCATGGACGATGCGCTGAATGCCGACTCTGTATAGATGCCTGTCCGACAGGTGCAATATTACCAGAAAGAACTATCGATTCCAATAAATGCATCTCTTATCTGACAATTGAACATCAATCTGAAATTAATGATGACCTCTCTAAAAAAATGAGCAATATGCTCTTTGGTTGTGATATATGTCAGGATGTTTGTCCCCATAATGGTCGAGCAGTTTTAACTCGGCATAAAGAACTTCTGCCTGATAAGGGAGTGGGTGAGTTTATTGATGCTGAGGCAGTTTTGAAACTAAAAACAAATGAAGAGTTTCTTGAATTTACTGCTGGAACGCCTTTAACCCGTACAAAATTATCAGGATTACAACGGAATGCGAAGATTGTTCTGCAAAATTATTCACACAAATAAAATTAGTAATTCAAATATTCAGTGAAAACACATATAATACCCATTAATGGGTTGCCATTAGAGGGGAAAGTTAATAAATTCTTGCGTGGCTAAATTAGTTCCGTCAGTACTGGGTGCGAACTTCGCATATTTGGAAAAGGATATCCTGATGGCTGATAAGGTTGGGGTAGAGATGCTTCATCTGGATATTATGGACGGGCATTTTGTGCCCAATATCTCGTTTGGACCGACTATAGTCAAAACTATCAATAAAATTACTGACCTGTTTTTGGATGTTCATCTTATGCTTTCTGAACCGGAAAAATATTTTGATGATTTTATCAAAGCCGGAGCCGATAGTATTACTTTTCATTATGAAGCTCGCCCTGAGCCAATACCATTGGCAAGGGAGTTAAAATCAAAAGGGTGCCAGACTGGATTGTCAGTTAATCCTGATGCTGATGTTGAAAAGATTTTGCCATTCTTAAAAGATTTTGATCTGTTTTTGATGATGTCTGTTTTCCCCGGGTTTGGCGGACAGAAATTTATCGAATCAGTATTACCGAAAATTAAAAGAGTGAAAGAATATATAATTGAAAATAACCTGAACACTACAATTCAGGTTGATGGTGGTGTTGACGTTAATAACGCAGCTAAAGTTGTTTCTGCTGGTGCTGATATTCTTGTAATGGGAACTGCATTTTTTGGTAGTGATAATCAAACCGCTCTGACAGAAAAAATTAAGACTTTGTAGCAGAGAAAAACTGAAGGAGTTTTAAAATTAATAAACCGAGTGCTAAAGTAGAGAGGAATCCCCGGATGATATTCGATTCCTGGCGAGGCTTCAAAGAAAGTGCCCTTTCAAAAGAATGGCATGATAAACTTAAAGAGATGGCCCGAGTGGCTCGTGGAAATATTCTGAAAATGACATCAATTGCCGCTTCCGGACATCCGGGTGGTTCCATGTCATCAATAGATTTATATCTGACACTTTACAATATGGCTAATATTGATTCGAAAAATCCTATGCGAAACGATCGGGATCGTATCATTATCTCCCATGGCCACACATCTCCCGGAGTATATTCAGCTTTGGCAGCCTGCGGTTTTTTTGATATAAGTGATTGTCTTTATGGATTTCGAAAAGCTGGCTCACCTTTTGAAGGTCATGTTGAACAGACTGTTCCCGGAGTGGAATGGGATACCGGTAATCTTGGACAGGGTTTATCCGTTGGCGTTGGCAAAGCTATTTATTCGAAATTATCCGGATTAAATTTTAAAACCTATGTTGTTATGGGTGATGGTGAACAGCAAAAAGGGCAGATTTCTGAAGCCCGCCGGATGGCCGCAAAGTTTAGCTTAACGAATTTAATTGCTATTGTTGATTATAACCGTCTTCAAATCTCCGGGATGATTCGCGATGTTATGCCGCAGGACATCACCCGGGACTGGACTTCCGATGGTTGGCAGGTAGTGGAAATTGATGGCCATGATTTTAACAATATTTATGAAGCCCTTTACCGAGCATCCAATGCCTCCAATGGTGAACCGGTAATGATTCTCGCCAAGACAACAATGGGTAAAGGTGTTTCCTTTATGGAGAATAAGGAAGCCTTTCATGGTGCGCCGGTTAAGATGGATTTGCTGGGCGAAGCTCTCTCCCAACTTGATGTTTCCAGCAGTGATATTGAAGTGATAAAAGAGAGAAAAGCGGGTGATCCTCCGGTTTTACCTAAAGTTGAAAGAGCACCATTCCCGACAATAAATCCGGGTACTCCGTTGACTTATGATGTCGAAAAAAAGGTTGCCAATCGCAATGCCTGGGGGAAGGCTTTACTTTCTGTGGCTGATGCTAATATGGTTAATGATGATTTTGTTATGGGAGTTTTTGACTGCGATCTGGCCGGGTCGGTCAAGACGACCGGATTTGCAGAAAAATATCCTGACAATTTTTTCCAGTGTGGAATTTCTGAACATCATGTTGCCACTTGTGCCGGAGCTTTAGGGGGTGAAACCGCACTTTCGATTTGGGCTGATTTTGCCGTATTTGGAATTGATGAAACCTACAATCAAGCTCGAATGAATGATATTAACCATTCTAATATAAAACTGATTTGCACCCACTCAGGAGTACAGGTTGGTGAGGATGGCAAGACTCATCAGTGTATAGATTATTTTGGCCTTTTGAACTCAACCTATGGCTGGAAACTTATTACCCCGGCTGATGCCAATCATACTGATCGTATCTCCCGTTACATTCTAAGCAATCCTGGGAATTTTGCCCTTATCATGGGTCGTTCAGGAGTACCTGTCATTACTAACAATGACGGCAAGCCATTTTATGGTAATGATTATAATTATGTTTACGGCAGGATGGATAAACTCCGTACCGGTGAAAAACTGGCTCTAATTACTGCCGGCAATATGGCTCCGGTGGCTATGGATGCCTGGAACAGGTTAAATGATGACGGCTGTACGGTCTCGTTGATTTGCGTTTCGGACTGGTCTGATTTTCATGCTGATGATATCGAGATGTTAGCCTCATATAAACATCTCGTAGTACTGGAAGATCACAATGTAAAAACCGGTCTTGGGACGGCTTTGTCAGTTGATCTTTATGAATCAGGTGCAAAAACTACCATGACCAAAATGGGTGTCACCGGGTATGCTTCTTCTGGCAAACCGGCAGACTTGTTTAAAATGCTTGGTATTGATGCTGATGCGGTAGTGGAGAAAATTTCGAAGATTTTGTTGTAGATGTAATGTTGAATTATTAGTCAGGTTACCGATTAGTTTTGTATAAGAACCAGACGAATTATAACATTGGTAAATTATGATTGCCGGACACATTACAACTGATTTTACCCATTTAGTAAGAGTTACCAACCACAATGGTGAACTCCGGTTTCATAATGAAGAACAAATTAATAATGATCCTAAAATAAATCTTGAAACTCTTCTCAGTCGTTATCTTAGAAATCAGGAAGAAATTCCAAAGACAGCCTGTTTTGCCGTTCGTAGTCAAGTACATGATAATGTCGCCAGAGGAATTCTGCTTCCCTGGCCTATAGACTGTGAAAAAATTTCAAATAATTTGTTATTGTCAAATGTGCAATTAGTTAATGAGTATCATGCCACTGCCAAAGGGTTGTTAGGACTAAAGCCGGAGTTGTTTTTTACAATCAATAAAGGGAAGCCTGATCCAAAAGGTATAAAAGGGCTAATCGTTATTGATGATCAATTTGGCGAGACATTAATTGTCAATGAAAAGGGAAAGTTTCGTTCTTATATAACTGAAGCCGGTCATTCCGGTTTTTCACCGGCAAGTGAGATTGAATCAGAACTTTGGAACTACCTCTATGCTGAACATCGATTTGTTGAAATCGGACATATATTAAGCAGAAGCGGTTTGATTGCAATTTACGAATTCTTGACCGAGCATTTTGGCGTTCCTCAGGCGGAATGGTACACCGAATCAGTGTATGCCTGTGGCAGTATAATGGAAATGGCACTATCAGAAAAAGATGAAATAGCGGTAGAGGCTCTCGATATCTTTATTGACTGTATGGCATCAGAAGCAGCAAACCTTGCCTTACGTGGGATGACCTCCGGAGGAATCTATCTGGCCGGAAATATCTCAACCGAATTGACAACCGCACTGGACAAAGGATTTTTTATGGAACGGTTTGCTCATAGGGGAGAGGTCGAACAAACTCTTATGAATATTCCGGTTCAAGTGGTAGTGGAAAGCCAGACGACTTTGCTCGGTGCTGCCAGTTTTGCCCTGGGGATCTGATCCGGTGAAAGATTATATTTTATTTCTCAATGGAAATTATAAAAAGAAAGATCTCTCATTTTATAAAAAACTCTGTTCCGGGAAAATCAGAATTGCGGTTGACCGGGGATATAAATTTTTTCAAAAAACAAAGACATTTCCTGATATTCTTTTAGGTGATTTTGATTCTCTTGGGTCAATCCCAAAAAAACTTCCATCAAAAACTATTTTATTGGAATACCCTGAAATGAAAAATTTAACTGATGGCCATATCGCCCTGGAGTATTGTCTTCAGCAGAGAGCAAAAAATATTGATATTGTTCAACCTG
>DAOWMZ010000072.1 GCA_030642845.1 Candidatus Zixiibacteriota bacterium | reverse complement strand
GTTTGCCTATAATTGGACACAATCTGTTATCCCATCAATAAGGATTCTGGTAATATATTTGACCTTCCGTATTGTTTTCAAATATGCTCTTGAGATTGGGGTCAAAAAACTCATAAACCTGTATATGATCCTTACTGCTGTTCTATCATTTATAGCTTTTTTCCAATTTTATATAGCCGGCGGGGCAATCCGCAGTTTTGGCATTACCGGTTTGACTCTTCAGTATTTTGCCATGACCACAGCTCCTATGGCGATGGTCTTCTTAATCTGGTCGAAGAATATCCATTCATTTCTGTTCTATTCATTAATTTGCATTATATCAGGGTTGGGAATATTTGCCACTCAGTCAAGGGCTCCACTGCTTGCTATTCTCATCACATTTCCAATCATAATGTTTGTATCATTCAGGAAAGCAAGACGGGAAAATGATATTCGTACTGTAAAAAATGTTAAATATGTTCTTTTCCCCATGATTGCATTAGGGGTAGTACTCTTTTCCCTTGAAGAGACATTTTTTGAAGGGACAATAAGCCGATTGGATGAACTGATTCAATCACTTAAAAATCCGGTTGGTACTGTCATGACTCGTATTATTTTGTGGACATCGGCAATAATGGCATTTATGGAACATCCTTTCCTTGGGATTGGAATTGGGAATATGCGTGTTGTTCATGAGGCTGTACCGGAAGTCAAGCTTATCCCCTACTGGGCCTGGGTTAAGGGAATGTCGGCGCATAATGTTCTCCTGCATTATCTGGCTGAAACTGGAATTGTGGGGACAATATCACTGGTATATCTGTTCGTGAAAAATCTATCAATAGGTTATAAATCATTTCGATTGAAATTAGATAAAAATGACAACACAATTTCCACCGCTCTGTTTATAGCTTCGTCTGTCTGTTTTATTACCATGTTTTATATGCGTTCCTGGACATGGGGGATGGACGGACATATTCTTGCGTTTATTTTTGGTCTGAATGCCGCCTGGTATTATCAAATGAAAAATCAGACACAGCCTGTCTTACCGCAAAACCTGAAGTAACAAGGAGGAATTCCTTGCAGGCAATTATATTGTTCATTTAAGCTTTATTACCTGAAAAATACAATTCCCTTTCCTATATTCACAATTAAAATTAATATTTATTATCTAATAAAACTCATAATATGAGAAAAACACATTATATGGAAAATACACACAATGTGGAAAACTTTTATTGATTTATTATTTAGCTTTTAGTAAATATCCTAAAGAATGATTGAGGAAATAATAAATTTGATAAAAGGAGTTTAAGATGAAGTTAAGAATTGTTTTAATGCTTCTGGTATTACTAACTGCCACTGCTCTGGCTGAAGTACCCGAATGGAAAGGGAAATTTGGTGTGGGCGGTCGCATTCCGGTATTTATGCCAATGTTCGAAGGAAGTGATTTTGAACTTTTTGACAATCAATACGAACCTTTTGGAATGGGTTGGGATGTCGGGGTTCATGGTCGTCTGGGTTTGACAGAACGTCTTGTTCTTAATTTTTCAGTAGCTTATGCATCATCTTATGATGACAGTACCGCTACCAGCGACCAATCTTTTAGCTTTAATAGTTCAGACAATGCCTTTGCCCGTCTTGAGGGTTTGCTTTTTGGATTAACAGCAAATTATTATTTCCGTTATGAAGAAAAGACTCAACCCTATCTTATTGGTGGTATTGGCGTGGATAGCTGGCGGATAAACCGCCGCAGTGTCCCGCGTGGTTCTGATCCTTACACCCCGACAGTTAATGATTTCAATATTAAACTTGGCGCCGGTGTCAGCTACTGGATGAGTGAAAGATTCACTTTAGATTTCCAAACTCTGTTTACATACGGACTGTTTAAGTTTTCAACGAACTGGCCTGAAGGGGAATATGGTTCCAGTGACTGGAGTTCATGGAAAGATCGTCCCTTCAAAGCCTACCTTGAGCCATCATTTGGTCTGACTTATTATCTCTGGGGAACACCTGATACTGATAAAGACGGTGTCAATGACAAAAAAGACCAGTGCCCCGATACTCCGTTAGGTACTGTTGTTGATGAGAACGGTTGTCCAATCGACAGTGATGGCGACGGTGTCTTTGATGGTTTTGATATGTGTCCGGATACTCCTAAAGGTGCTAAAGTTGATACCAAAGGTTGTCCGATTGATTCTGATAAAGACGGTGTATTTGACGGCATAGACCAATGTCCGAATACTCCTGAAGATGTTCCGGTTGATGATATCGGATGTCCTTTCGATAAGGACAAAGATGGCGTTCCTGACTACAAAGACAAATGTCCCGACACTCCCGCCGGTGTAAAAGTTGATGCCGATGGTTGTCCTATAGATTCTGACAAAGATGGTGTCCCGGATTATAAAGACAAATGTGCCAACACTCATGTTGGAGTCGAAGTTGATTCGTCGGGTTGTCCGTTTGCCGCTATCCTTAAAGAGACAGTCACTCTCCAGGGTGGTTTGAATTATTCTTCGGGATCATTTACAATCTCCGAAGGGGCCGCACCGGCTCTTGATGAAATCGCCGAAACTATGATAAAATATGATTTCATCAAAATCGAAATCCGTGGCTACTGTGATGCTGATGGAGCCGAAACTTTCAACCAAACTCTCTCTGAAAGCAGAGCCATGGCAGTTTACGACTACCTGTTGGGTAAGGGAATTGCTGCTGACAGGATGAATTCCAAAGGCTTTGGCGAAGATCCTAAATTCTTTATTGCTCCCAATGACACCCCGGAAAATAAACTTAGAAACCGCCGGGTTGAAATTGAAGTTATTAAATAGTATTTAAAATATATCTATAAAGAAAACCGCACTCTGTGGAGGGTGCGGTTTTTTTATGTCATTTTCTTCAATTTCATATACTCCAACTGCTTAAGTTTAAAATGAATATGATACTTTAGGAATAAGTTAAAATGTCGAAAATAATAATATATATGTAATTATACATTATACGGTAATATTGTGGTGATAGGAAATGCAGGATAATTCTATAAATAATACAATTAATGTTTTCATTGTTAGTACTCAGATTGAAAAAGATGAATTTATCGCTCAAACCCTTATTCAAAATGGTTTATCCGTCATTATTTCAGATTCTCTCGAAGAAGTATATTTTGATATTATCAGCAATAAGCCAAAATTTATTTTAATACGTGATAAGATTTCATCGGCAGATAATATTCTAATTAATAAAATTAATCAAAAAATTCCACACTGTATTATTCGCAGCTTTAATTCTTTTGAAGAGTTGATAAATCCTGTTCCTGAATTTAATAATCTTACAACATTATCACATGCAAATCTTCATCTTGCAACAGTGACTCTCGCTAAAGCTGTTGGTATAACAACTTCCACCGCTGCTCAGATTGGAACTTTGGTTGATCGATTGTGCAGGCAATTAAAACTCTCTTCCCATGATTATCTTAAAACTGTTACCGCTGGTTATTTACAAGACATCTCCAATCTTTACTTTAAAAGGAACACTCCTTCAGACAGAGAAACTGCATTCTTTAAGCTATTAAGCCTGATTGAGGATAATATTGTATATCCGCCATCAATCCTTAATATAATTCGAAGGATGTATCAGGATCTCTCAAATTTATCCTCTACTGAACTTATTAATTCAGATTTATGGAACAGTAATATTGTTACAATCGTTGACTTCTATTTTAAATACTTCCCTACAAATGAAAAGCTTACTCCTTATCGATTTGATAGTATCGAAGAACATCTTCGAGCTCAGAAGAATATTATCTTAATACCGGAAGTTGTTGATTCTTTTCTGATGATGCTTAAGGAAGATATTATTTATAAGAACAATACCAGAGTTTCAAGTTATTCATTGGTCCTGAATAAAATGAACGATGATACAAATTCTTTAGCAGAGATATTAGAATCCTGTGGTTTTGAAAGTATCCAGGTAGATACTCAGGAAAAATTGATTAAATCTTTTCATCAGCAAAAGCCTAACGTATTGATCATTAATACTATAGATACAATTGAGCAAGTACGGGAGGATTTAGAATTTATGATTTCAAAAGGGATAATCTTTTCATCTGTTCCAACTATCCTGCTTCATACATCAGATGATCATGAGAAAGCCTGTTCAATGTTAAAATTTGGACTATATGATGTAATTAAATTTAGCGGATCTTATGATATTTTAAAAATCAGGTTGAAGCGTATTCAGGCAGAACAGGAACAGGAATCACGGTTACGATTAAATATCCTCCAGGAAATGGGAACTAATGGAAGCCTTAGTCATATGAACGTAATAGATTTGCTGCAAGCAATGGGTCCCAGTAACAAATTACTTTGTATCAATATAAGCGCCCACGGAAACCACCTTACCATGTATTTAAATAATGGGAAACTTATATATGCAGAATGCGGCAATAAAACAGGAGCGGAGGCGATATATGAAGCCTTGTTCTGGAATAATGGTATTTGGTCAGTTGAACATATTAGCCAATCTGATGTGCCGGAATCAAATGTAAATCGCTCCATTGATTCAATTCTTATTGAAGGATGCCACCTGCTCGACGAATTCAATAACAAGAAAAATGAAGAGAATGAAAAAACGGAATCTTCCATTTTTTCATAGACTTTGTTTAAATTCTCTCTGAGCAAATATAAATAAATTTTAATAATCATAAAAAAACCGCACTCTATAAAAGGTGCGGTTTTTATAATGCCCTGTATTCTTTAGATCAATTCTAATGCGATAATCCCATTTTTAAATCCATCACCATACTTGTATTAAACTCTTCAATTTCCATAAGAATTGAATCCAGATCTTTAAGGAATTGCTCTCGTTGATTTTCACTAAATTCCTGTGCCAGTCTTTTGTAATAGGTAATACCATTATTCAAATTGTCTATAAATTCAAAGAAATATGCCGATGTTTTTTCCACCAATTCTCTGGATACCTTTTCCGATTCAGATTTAATATACTCATAATATAATTGAAGTTCTTTAATAAACATATGCGGTCGCTCGGTATCGGAAAGAATTGAAATACGTCCGTAGATGTGATCTATCATTTTTTCCAGAGTTGTAATCTTTGAGAAATTTACAATATTAGGTCCACAACAAATAGTAGTCAAAGCATTCGGCTCAATTTTGTTCCCGGCCAAAGCACCTCCAGTTAAATCCCTACAGAGACAAGACTTGGAGAGAATACTTTTTTTTAGAGCTTCTTTTTTCTCATAGGGATAATCCTGTTGTGACAGATCTTTCAATTTCAAAAGCTGATATGTTCGCGAAGCTGTACACAATTCTTTTTTAGTAAATTCTTTATTAAATGACAAAAATCCTTTAGGACAGGAACTCCCCGGTTTGCCCTTTTCGATACACTTTAAACGATTAGCTTCAGAGGTCGATGTTTTCAAATTCCAGAAGGGAATACCAAGAGGAGAATTATCACTCAGATGAACATCGTTATCATCGGCATCAGCCAATTTCTTAAGGTGATTATTATCAACATTAGTGACCTCAGGTACTAATAAAAAAGGAGTTCCCCATCCAGTTCTGTTTAATTTATAATAGTTTAACAGAAACTCATTTTCATCCGATGTTCCTATTCCCCCTTGGGCAGTAATTTCTATATCAGGAGGAAAAGATTGGGAGGTATAACCCCTTTTAACAATAGCTGGATTATAGATTCTATATATATTGGCAATAAATTCATCTCTCTTGGTTTTGAATTCTTCCAGAATAGGACCCAGCAAAAACCCCTTTGTCGCAAAGGCATGTCCACCGCAATTCAGCCCGGACTCAACTCTATACTCTGATACCCATAGACCCATTTTGGCAAATAGTTTTCCCTGAATAAAGGCAGAGCGAAAATCACTGACTTTAAGGGTTATCTTCTTTTTTAATCGTCCATTCTCATCAGGGAAAAAATCTTCAAATTTGCTGACATAATTATAAAGACGGCGATTCATTCCAGCTGAAAAAACTATCGAAGACCTAAGGCTGCTTTGAGCAAATCCGCGTAATGCAGATAAAGCTATTCCCTGTTCAGGAGGAGCTGTCACTCCCTTAATAATTATATCCCGATCAACTTTGGCCATAATGTTGACATCAATATTTCCCGGAACAATTTTATTTCGAAGATCATTTTGTAATTTTAATTTTAAATCCTGATCTTCTTCCTTCAGCATACTGCTATATTCCCGTTTAATACTCGATTCCGGAAGCATTCTGAAATATTTGGTTATATCGGTTCCATTTTCAAAAGGCAAACTTTTGAGATCCTCCATCTGCTTTTTGACCAATGTATCTATAAGATTTAAATAAGCAGTGATGCGTCGGGCACGTGAATCATTATCATTTTTTTTAATTGGCTCGTAAGGCAGATTATTTTTCTCTGAATGAAATTTTCTCATCTGTTCCAAAAAGATATCATCCCCTATGGAAATAACAGATGAAATCCCATACTTTGCTACCCGCAAAGGAGTATCAGACGTAAAACCGGTTCCCATAACAGGGATATGGAATTTATGATAATTGCTTTGCATCATCCTGTTATCTGAAGATTCAAAATGTCTTTCTGGCAACTCTATCTCCTTTTTAGACCGTTTATTAGGATACTCAGCATTGACTCAATATACGATGAAGAAGACACACCTAATTCTTCTTTAACCCAGGGAAATTCCAATGACTTTAGTGCTAGAACCATAATGTGAGCAGTCTGTTCAGTATTTTTTACATTTAATTCTTTCGACTTGTTACCGTCACTAAGAATTTTTGTTACAATTTCTTTTTCTCTAAGAATGAATTGTTTTCTTAATTTATCTACGAAGGACCAATAATAGCTCCAGGTATCCTGGGTTACATGGTAGAAATTTATCAACTCATTTAATTTTGTTATTTTTGTGGAAAGATGTGCTCGAAGTTTATCTACTGTACTCTTTTCTTTTTCTACAGCCTCCTCAATATGAGACAATAGCAATTTGAATTCATTCTCAACGACTTTATTAAAAATCTCGTTTTTATTCTTATAATTCTTATATATTGTAGCTTTAGATACATGAGCATTTTTGGCAATTTCTTCTATAGTAACCTTTTTCAAACCATATCTTGTAAAAAGATCCTGGGCTACTTCTATTAATGCATCATTGTTCATAAAATCTACTATCCTTAAAAACGTTTCGTGCAAAAAACGTTTTTCGTTTACTCTAGTCAAGCATTAAATGATTTTCTTTTAAAGTAATTCTTCGGTTTTGATAAAAATTTCTATTACTTCATAATAAAAGTTGTTGATTTGAATAAAATCTTAATCAAAAAACAAAAAAGTGATAATATCATTCCTCAGGCAATACCCCAAAATTCCATGCTTATTTCTCTCAATGACAACAACTTACAATAATTGTCAGATTATATTGGATTTACCGGGAATAAATGCCGACAATATAGATATAATAGACACATATAGGGCGTTATCGTCATAAACTCAAACAAAG
>DAOWMZ010000187.1 GCA_030642845.1 Candidatus Zixiibacteriota bacterium | reverse complement strand
TTGCTTTTCGGGGGACTTGCACTCGGCAAACCTGAATATATTGAATTATGGAAAACACTGGATCCCGATCCCGTGGTAGAGGAAGTGGTCCGGAATTATCCTTTTCGACAGCCGGTTCTGTGGGTAGAATAAAACATTTCTTGTTATTTATTACACTGTTTTTGTTACATTTTATTCGAATATTTACCCGGTAAATCAATATGCTTCAAATTCAACTGAAAGAAAAATAATCCGTTACATTATAGATACAGGGTTATTAAACTATTCCCTGAATCTTCAAGCAGAAATGATTGGAATAAAGGATTTGAACAATATATATAAAGGCAGAATCATTCAACATCTTATTGGTCAGCAGATGCAAGCCAAGTCGAAATCACTATTATATGAACCGACTCCTGGGTGAGGGAAAAAGCCAATAGTAATGCTGAAGTAGATTTTGTGCTTCAGCATGGAAAATATATTGTACCTATTGAGGTAAAAGCAGGAAGCCATGGAAGGTTAAGGTCACTGTATCAATTTGTTGAAAAGTCCAAACATCCATATGCAGTTCGATTATTATGTAATCATTTTTCGACAGAAAATGTTAGGATTCCTGGAGGCATGCCATATCTACTAATGAACCTGCCCTACTATTTGTCGAACCGATTATCGGAATATATCGAATGGTTCATATCCAATTATAGATTATAAGTCCTGCACCCGTTCCTGCACCAAAACAAAATAGCCCCGGTGTCCTGGGGCTATTTTATTGACTATCAGTGTAGCGAGACGGGGACTTGAACCCCGGACCTCTTGATTATGAATCAAGTATATAACAAACGACAAAGATCACAAAACTGAGCATATTTGAGCGAAAAGACACTTGAAAAGTACACTCTGAAAGAGTTCGTATAGTCTGGAATGAGTTTTAAGTAAGCAAGAATGGTTTCTACTATTTCAATTGCCTAGTTTAAAAATAGTAAAAGCACTTGTTATTTTGTGACTGGAGGAAATTCGCAATCCATCTTCCAATCACTTGCATTTATTTTATCTTTCAGTTCTGTCAAGGATGCAATTAAATCGTTAAAATCAGGAGAATCGTCATGGATCATCTGTTCTTGCATCTTTCTGTAATCAGCTTCCCATGCAGGAATTAATTCTTTTGGTGGTAAAAAGTCAATTGTTTGAGGTTGATGTGAATTATAATCTACCCCTCCCATTCGAGTGAAATTATAACGATGTTTTACAATTGTTTCATAAAGGTCCTTTTCTTCAAGTGCTTTTTCAGAATGGTCTGTTATTGATATTTGATAAATATCGTATAAATGCCTACTCAATCGATCTACCCGAATTTTTTCTTTGGGTCGCTGAAAATCTTCGTGTAATAATAAAATCTTTTCCAGGAAAGTGCGTTTCGGTAATACCGTAGGTATTTGAACAGGTTTTTGTACGAATTGTGCCCTCGGGTAAGATTTATCTACCACAGATATGATCGACCTGTTTTCAAAAGGTTCTCTTAAAGAACGGCATCCAATTTCAATTTGCACTCTTGGTTGAATATATCCTGGTGATTCAATTAGATTCGGATAGTAAACGCTAATGATTACCGGGTCCTGGTCCCTTGACTTTATTTCTTCCAATTCAATTTTCACATCTTTAAAGCCTTTGGCTTCAAAGATTTTTTTTAGCTCAGGAAACAAAGTTTCTGTAATATATTTGTTGGCTGCCTTTCTTAGATTGGTTCTTTGATTCTTGCCCAATGCACCCTCGAACCCCCAAAATGTCCTGTTAACGGCCAGGTCAATGTCTTCAGAAAATCTTTTAATAATATCCCAGGCTTTACTCAAAGAAGTACCACCCTTAAAAACCAGATGTTCTCCTATCTCTGTCTCAAAAAGAATAGCTAGGGTTTGAACAACCCACCAATCTTTTTCTATGGCATAGGCAGGCAGATTATTTTTCTCCCCGGTATTCTTGTATATACGCTTTTTCGCATCGTTAGGTATATTATAAAATCTATTCATAGACCGCTTGTTTCATTATTTTTTTTATCCACTCGGGAGCCAAGAAAATATCGTGTTTTAGGTCTGATTGTTCCTCTTGTTTTAATAGCTCAATTATTTTCTTCAATTCTTCGTCTGTAGCATTATCTTTACCAATTTCACGTAATGCCTGTATTGCCAGAGAACTGGTTCCCCCCTTTGCTTTAAGGTTACGTGGTGTTGTTTTTTTTAGCTTTATGGTTCTTTTACCAACCGTTATAGTGCGTGGTGCTCCATCGGTTAGAAAAACTAGTTTTAAAGGAATTTGTGTGCTTAGTCCCAATGCATGTAAAGCATAAATACCTGTCGGTACCAATTTTATTTTATCTCGTTTTGCTATAGCTTTGGCTACTTCTTCTGCTGTTGGAAGTACTTCTCCAATATATTCGTCAATCACAGGGCGTACATAAATGCCATGAGCAACCGATTTTATAAGCCCTTTCTCCCTTAGGCTTTGTAATGCTTTACGTACAGATTCTGCCGATCCCCTGTAGCTAAAATCTTCAGGAAACAATAAGCTACCTTTAGGTTTAGATTTAATGGTCTTTTCTATTTTATATTCAACGCTTTGCATGCCTATAAATTGATGTATTATTTCACAAATTTAGTCAATATTTGTGAATTTTATATCGCAGATATTGGCAAAATATGCGACAGCGAATACTAATTGCTTGAAACACATATATATCTTCTTATTACTAAAATCTGACACCCCCAATTTTCACCCATAAAAAAAAGCCGATCAAAAACCGGCTTTTCCTTTGTTTATAAATGTAGCAAGACGGGGACTTGAACCCCGGACCTAATGATTATGAATCATTTTAACAACTTGTATCTCACTGATTATATGATTTTTAGAAAGTACGCCTTGTCAAAATCCTGTTCAAATAGGGGTAATCCTTCTCCGTTATTGTTGAAAATAAATATTCGTTTGATCCAATACAGAATTTGGAGTATCTAATGAGGTGATTATTTGTCGGTTATTTTTAGCTTCTTTGTATATTTCATTATATTCCCAGCTCATAGTGGGACCTAAATATGTGTCGTATGATTGAAGGAAACCATCATATATCATTTCACCGTTAAAGGGAAGTATTGTGGTTTTAACAATGACAGAAAAGTCATAGAAAAAATCATAAAATGGATTTGACAGATCTGTAGGTTCTGTCGCATCTGTTCAATAATAAAGTTTCTTCAATCAAAACCAGGACAATCTAAAATCATAAAGCGTTGATTTTCAGCCAAACATTTTTTGACTGGTTCATCATCGTTAACATAAATTGGCTATTTTTTCACAGATGCGACAGAACCGTAACGTTTATTCATAGCAATAATATCCTGATTGGCATCGTTTTTGTATGAGGATTAAGGAGTTTATCCTGCAAGTATTATGTTGTAGAGCATAATTTAGAAGAAATCACCCTCATTTCTTGACTTATCAATTTTTTAGTCATACTTTTCGAACATTAGACCACCCCATTGCACCGCAATGGCTCCCTCAAGGATACGTTCTTGGGGGTTTTTTATAATTATATGAGAGTCACATTTTTAATTGACGGATTCAATCTCTATGGCTCAATTGTTGCAGTCCTAAAATCTCAATCAGTCAACCTAAAATGGTTGGATGTTCGTTCGCTCCTTGAATCATATTTATATCTCCTCGACAAATCTGCGAAACTTGAAGAAATCTATTTCTTTACAGCAATCCAAACATATTTGAAGCAACGGAATCCAGACAAAATAAAAAGGCATCAAGACTACATTAAATGTCTTGAGTCAACAGGAATAATTGTAAATAAGGGTAGATTCAAAGAGAAACATGTTAAGTACTCTAATCAGGATTGTCGGGTGCATTTAATTAAGCATGAAGAAAAAGAAACAGATGTTGCAATTGGCATTAAATTATTTGAATTGTTACACCTTGATAAATGTGATATTTGTGGGATTGTATCAGGGGATACAGACTTAGTACCGGCTGTTCAAACTTGCAATTCAATCTTCCCATCAAAAACGATATTATTTATCCTTCCGTACTGCAGATCTTACAGCAAAGAACTTAAAAAGATTGCCCCTCAAACATTCAAGATGAATTATAAGCAGTATCTCAAACACCAATTCCCAAGCCAGATAACTCTATCAGATGGGACAAGAATTAATAAACCTACTTGCTGGTAATGTCAGAAGAATCTATTTGTAGTTCACCTGGGGTTTGTATTTATCAATAAATTCTGAGCATTCATTCAGGACCATTTACTGTATAGAGATTTGATGTATCTCCAATAATCTTCCTGTAAATATGACAAAATATGAAACAGGGACCCATGAACAATCATGAGCCCCCGGATTTCAACCTTACAACATATTACGCCACTATTACTTTTTTCGAATGACAAATCGAACAGAATAGGATTCTGAATCATCGATCGTTTGCAATATATAAATACCAGGCGATAATGAACTCACATCCACCCTGGTATCACTTGTCCAGATATAATCATGTAGAACGGCCTTACCCAATGAACTGTAGATAGTAAATTGAATCGGGTGTGTAACTACGTTATTATACTGGATCTGTAACATATCAGTCACCGGATTGGGAAATATCATGAATGGTTTATTTTCATCTACATCATTCACCCCCGTAACAAGTACCTGATCCATATTTGACATGGACGAGCTATAATCCGATTCGGATTTCTTTACCGGATCACAGCCTGCAGGGTTTGACATACCAATCTTATAATAAACATTCCCGAGTGGTGGATCAATATCTTTATAGGACGTAACAGTACTTGGCACTTGGACAAATAAACTCATCGAATCGGGATGACTTCCCCGGTAAATGGTATATGTTGGGAAGGGGATTCCTCCATATTCTGACCAAATGAGATTTACTTCACCATTTATTCCGATATTGG
>DAOWMZ010000210.1 GCA_030642845.1 Candidatus Zixiibacteriota bacterium | reverse complement strand
TTTTTTTTCTTCGCCTTTTTTGTGGAGTTGGTTTTCTTTACAGGCATACCATTCCCCTCAGTTTTAAAAATTATATTCAAACATGAGACAAATGTATTATAAAGACAAATTTAGAGCAACAAAAACCAGATAATATCTTTACTATTTTCTTTTCACTAACTAGAATCAATTACATAGTAAAAAAGCGCTCTCCATTAATGATCTTTTCCAACATCTTGAGAGTTTTTTCTACCGGAGCATGCATAATGTCAGTAGAATTAAAAGTCGATCTGACCACCTCTCGCGGGCACGAAAAATTGGACCTTCCCCTACCTCCACGCGATTTCTTCTTATGTGTCAAGTTGTATTGACGCTGGTATTCTTTCGCCTTTTCCTTATGCATCTGATAGTACCTTCGCTGGTACTCTCTACGGGCTTCCGCATTTGACAGCGTGCCTTTTCTTGTCCCCTTGTTCCCTGATCTTGATGCAGTATCATTGGTGGACTTGGTTTGATCGGTCTTCCTGGGCCGAGCCATGGTCCTACCTCACTTTCCCTGTGCTACGTAATGTTGCTACCCTTTTGCCTACGAAGCAGACGGTACTTATTAATAGTCCGTATTGGTTCCTCCAGAGAAAATGATAGGAAATTTTTACCGTATGTCAAGCATTATTTGCATTTTACTTAAAAAAAATATCATTTAATTATCGAACAGATAATGACTTACTACGTTTAATATTTTCTTATCCTGCAACCTCCTGCAATTCAGATACTTGCGTATACATTAATAATTCCGTGTAAGTTATTGAAACACAATCATAAACACCAACACCATACACGGCAATACATACACTATACTTGCTTTTCTTGTTATCTTTCATATCATTAAAACCATTATATAAATTCATACTTTATCTCCGGAGAGTAAACCATTGAAATAGTAACACTTTCCCATATATACTAAATAAATGTTTAATATAAAATCAACAAAAAAATCCCACTAAATAAAAATTTAGCGGGATTTTGTATAATCGAAATTATTCTAATTATCAGGTTTCTGCTTTAACGCTCTTGGATTTGATAAACATCATTATTTCTCTAATAATATATCCAAGAACAAAAACTATCAAAGCCCAGAATACTAATTGATACCAGTTATTGTAGTTTGGATTGGGCGTTACCCCAGCATTCAAAGCAACCCGTCCCCAGCTGTCAACGTCTTGAATACGCTGAATAAACAGGGAGATACGAGCCATGACTGTAAATCCAAACGATGCTCCAAAACCAATCATCAGAGTCCAGATACCAACTTTAGCCATCTTTCCAAACCACCCGGTATGTGCCTTGGAAAAGAAGAAATAAATCAAAGCTGTGATCATTCCAACGAATACTATCATATTGGAAACACCATTTGAAATATCAAGCAAATTGAATCCGCCGTAACCAAAGAAATAACCAGAAAGATCAGTAGTATCAATCTTAACCAATTGCATAGTAGCATAAAGCTGCTTGTTAATTCTATTAGCCATCTCAAGAGGAATGGCCATACCAGTAGCAATACCGATATACATGGCCATCGGATAACGAGAGACCCAGGCATAATCCTTGGAAAAACGAGTCCACATCATAGCCCCAATTATAGCCGGAATCAGGTACCAGGGTTGAGTTGAATTCAACCAGAGGTAGAACCAGTCACCATCGGCTAAACGAGCAAACAGATTTGGCTTAAGGCTGTTATGCCATAGAATAATTACAAAGTAACCGGCTGAAACGCCAACAACAAGATGTTCCGCAAATTTGTAGAACGGATTATCCTTGTAAAGAAACGAGAAAGTCGCGAGGGTCACAAAAACACCGAATGTAGCCCATAAGAAAGTTGTAAAGTCCATCAGCCTACCTCCTCGAATTTCTTGGACTTGCTGGCAAAGTAACCAATATTACCCATAATAATAAAAAAGATAATTACAAGATGAGCCGGTAGCTGTACTTTCATTGCATCCATCGCACGTCCCGGATTATCAGCATATGATTCATACTGTGCCGCTCCCAGCATTCCTCCCATAAGACCTCTAAGTTGGCCTGAACCATAGTAGGGATAATACTGAGCCGTCATAACTCCAGTGAGACCAAAGAACATCGGGAATCCAAACCGTCCCTGACCATAGGAAATCCAACCATCGGAGATTGTTCCACTGGAAAGAGATATTACACAAGCAATATTATCATAGTTGATTACCCCCTGCATCATCGGAAGGGAATCAATTGGAGTTCCATAGTAGTCTGTTGGGAATGGAAGGCGGAAATCCTGTCCCATTCCTAAAATAACCAAAGTATAATATGGCTTATAACCGAG
Organism: Candidatus Zixiibacteriota bacterium; assembly: GCA_030642845.1. Lineage (GTDB taxonomy): Bacteria > Zixibacteria > MSB-5A5 > GN15 > FEB-12 > DAOWMZ01. The sequence continues at coordinate 2,243 of DAOWMZ010000210.1, read as the reverse complement.
GAAAGCATAATCTATTCCATTAGCAATTTCTCTCCCTTTATACTCAACCCCATTATAGGTTCTGTCAACAGTCATAGAATCACTAATATCACGGATAACCTGATCAGCCATACCGGGACCATTCTGTGAAAGAGCTGTAATTATTACTTTCAGATCCCTGCGCCAGCAGTCTTCAACGATAGCATAAGTCATTGGATGAAGCTCAGCCATAGAGTTCGGATCATAGTCAATTGCCACAAAAACAATATCGCCAGGAGGAAGAGAGTCGATAAAATCATATAGTTTTCGAGATTCATCTTCCGGTAAAATGGGTACATCGTAATCGATATAGTATGTAACAACACATACTACAACCAAAAACAGGAAGACCCATCGGCGATCCAACTTCATAAGTTTTTCAAATACGCCCATAGTTTATCCTCCTTATCCTTTCCCCATATAGCTGCGTTCAATACCAAGTACTACTTTCAGAGCCGTAGCAACCATTCCTAAACCGACACCAATAACAATTGCACGTTGAGCTGCCAGATTGGGTACATTCATCAACCAACTTGATGCAGCTGCGACCTGATCAGCTCCCGGAATCCATGGATTAAAACGCATCATAACTAGCAAAGCCGCTACCAACAGAAGCGATGATAAAATATTACGTGCTCGGAAGGCACGATAGGCAGCCGAAGCGATAAAAAATGCTAATAGTGAAAACATAGTCGCTAAAATAGGCATCATAACGTAATCAAAAAAAGTTCGAAACATGCTGTTTTCCAGACCCTCGGCAGTATAGAAATAGAAGGCCCAGGCATTATCAAAAATTATTACTAAAACTGAGAGCACTAAAGTCACCAGTGCTACAATTGAATATATTTCTTTTGACTAGATAATGTTGTCGCTCTTGCTTGCATAATTGCACCGAGACAAGCCAATGAAAGCAATAACCAAATAAAATACCACCCCCCGGAATCACCGGTTCCCTGGGTAAAACCGAAAGCGATCATCAAAAAGAGTCCACCCAGGGTTACATAAGAATACTGCCATCCTTCTTTTTTAGATTGAATTCTGCTCACTGAGACTCGGAATAATGACCAGAGACCAAGTGCTAAAGCAAAAGTCCCAATAATATAAATCCAATCCAGTAAGAATTCATATACCCACTCTGATTTTTCATGCGGTACAAAATACTGTACAATCATGAAAAGCCCGAACATGAAAACCAGGGCAAATGGAATTTGTCTTTTCATATTATACTCCTCTTAATCCATCACATGAAAAAGTTCAACGAAACTATCATATCCAAAATTAGTTGCTATTACACCGAGACAGGCAAGAATAAGGATCATTGCTTTTGCATAATCCTGTGCTTTAAGTGAACCCAGTAATACCGGTTCTTTACCCAAATATGCTGATGCCGCATACAGCTCTTCACCTATCAAAGTATAATCACATGCAACAATAAAGAACGGCAACTGCGCAATCTGGTCGGTTCCGGCAATCTGAATTGATCCGGCTTCAGTTCCAGTTTCAGCTAACAGCAGTGATTCTGCGTGGAACATACCCATATAGATATTAGTAGCAGGATACTGACGAAGCATAATTCCGTTCACTGCAGCTACATAAGCAAACTGTGACTGAGTTACGAAGAAAACTATATCATCATTATAATTGTCTGCTCTACCTGCATCCATATAAGCTGACTTAACTACTTCCTGAGCTACCGACATCACAATAGGATCATAAGTCGGAACGATCAGTTCAGTCTGATATTCAGCCACTCTTTTGGCTACACGACTGAGAATTGTAAACGATGCAATCGTTGCTACATCAGCAGCACTCCCCAATCCAAGGACATAAAGGATTGGGCGACCCATTTCAGTAGCACGTCCAATAGCATCATCAACCGCTTCGATACCACCGATTGGTCGAATATAAAGGTCGGCACCCTTTTTTGCTATATTGACAAAAATAAGGGTCAAAGTACAAAAGATAATAACTGCGATCAAGACCGGGATTCTCCCAGTATTGAACCACTGTCCGAAACATTGAACCGGTCCGACAACCTTTGAACTGGTTCTGATTTCCGGATCTATTGTTACAGCATCTACATAGTAATATAAATCAGCATTATCAGGGATATAATCCTGTGACATTTTTGATTTCGTACCGGAATTGGAAAATTCTGTGGCTCCATTTGGAACACCTTTCAGAAAAAGCCATTCACCACCGTTGGGATATTTGGCATGAGCATC
>DAOWMZ010000268.1 GCA_030642845.1 Candidatus Zixiibacteriota bacterium | reverse complement strand
TTCCAGATAGGCCCCAAGACCGGTCTATTAACAATTGTCGCTCCTCCTCCGGGAGAATTATCCGATGGTTTCGAGGCTCCTAAAAAAGAGATAATTATTCGCGCTGACCTCAAAGCAGCCGGATTTAAAGCTGTTAAGTTAAAATTGACCGACCTGTTTGGTGATGAAGAAGAACCAACTATTATCAGGACTACTTCCAAAGAACTTGCCGATGGCATAGCTATGAACATTGAGGTTCCGGACGGAAAGATATACTTGGTACAGAAAGGTTAATCTGTTTTATAAAATGAAATCTACCATTGACTATACAAAGCGTATCGTATTAAACGGTACGCTTTTGTTTTTGTTGGGAGCTCTGTTTCTCGGATGCTCCAATTTCAATATTACAAATTACTATGAAAACGGTGCTGTTGCATCTTCCACACCGATTGCAACTAAAATCGGTAGTGATCTTTTCAGGCAGGGTGGCAATGCCTTTGATGTCGCTGTAGCGGTCGGACTGACTCTGGCGGTGGTTCATCCTGAGGCTGGCAATATTGGCGGAGGAGGATTTGCTCTTATCCGTGATGGCAAATCCAAAGAAGTCCGCACTCTTGATTTTAGAGAAAAAGCTCCAATGGCAGCCCATCAGGATATGTTCCTTGATAATGACTCTAACGTTATCGATGATCTCTCCACCCTGGGAGCTTTGGCAAGCGGTGTCCCCGGGACAGTTGTCGGACTCTATGAATTGTGGGAAGCTTATGGCACTTTACCCTGGGAAAATCTGGTTGGCATAGCCGCCTCACTGGCTGATTCCGGATTTATTGTTGATCAAAAATTAGCAGAGAAATTTGCTGTATATAAAAACGAATTGTCTGAGTTCGAAGAGACTGCTGATATTTTTCTCCCGGGTGGAAATACTCCCAAGGCAGGTGATAGATTAATTCAAAAAGACCTCGCTAAAACTCTGTATAAAATTGCAAGTCAGGGTCCTGATGGTTTCTATAAAGGGGAAACAGCTGAACTGATTGATTCCTGTATGAAAAAATATGATGGGATTATTACAACAGAAGATCTTGAAACTTACGATGTTATCTGGCGGAAACCGATAGTTTTCAATTTTGACTCCTTGCTTATTTACAGTATGCCCCCGCCGAGTTCCGGGGGAATTATATTAGGGCAAATCCTGAAACTGGTCGAACCATTTGATCTTTCTCGTTATACATCGCAGTCACCGGAATTTATTCACCTCTTTTGTGAAATGTCCCGACTTGCTTTTGCTGATCGTTCAGAACACTTGGGCGATCCCGATTACTATGCTATTCCCTCCGGACTGCTTGACAGTACCTATCTTGATAAGAGACGAGGTCTCTTTGATCCGGAACATGCCGGATTATCAGAGATTACTTTCCCCGGAATTCCAGCAATAGAATCGGAAGAGACAACTCATTTTTCAGTTTGCGACAAACATGGCAACATGGTTGCAATTACCTATACGATTAATACTTCTTTTGGAAGTAAGCTGGTTGTTGACGGTGCCGGTTTTCTTTTAAACAATGAGATGGATGATTTTTCTGTTAAACCAGGCGTTCCAAATGTTTTTGGATTAATCGGTGGTGAAGCTAACAAAATAGAACCGGGTAAACGGATGTTATCTTCAATGTCCCCCACTCTTGTTTTAAAAAATGGAAAACCACTTCTTGTCCTTGGAACACCGGGCGGATCAAAAATTATTACTGTTGTTGCCCAGGCGATAATCAACTTTACCCGCTTTGGATTAACTCCAATAGAAACCGTATCCCACCCCCGCTGTCATCACCAATGGCTTCCGGATATTTTATATCTTGAAGAAGGATCTTTTGATATTAATGTCCTGCAAACTTTAATCCGCTACGGACACAATATCAAAGAAATATCTCATTACAGTGATTTGCAGTTGATTTATATCGATGAAGATAATGGACTCATGTCACCCGTATCTGACCCCCGAAAACGGGGATCTTCAGGCGGATACTGATTATTTCATTTGATCGGATTGTTCTTCAGGGGAATTCGATAGTTGTCCGGTCATTTTATGGCACACGCGCACACTTAGCACAATTGCTCCCCCGCCAACAATTGAAATAAATATGTAGATCAAAGTGCCTACATAATAGGGGATGGAAAATAATAAGAACAGGACTAATAGCCCGACAAAAAGATGGATTTTTTTTGGTTGAGCCGGTATTGGTTTAAATAACCGGAAAATAAAATATCCCACTAACAAACCGGTCACAATTTTACCGGCATAGAATATAATCCCGCCACATACAGTCAGGAAACCGCTGATTGGAAAAAGCAATATTGAAAATGTCAGTACAATCGCACCAACAATAACCGAATCTCCTGCAACAACAATCAAACCAATTATCATAAAGATCAACGATAACAAAAAGACCAACACGCAGAATGCAAAAATAAAAACAGATAAAAATCCGGCAGCTAATGAAATTGTAAACCGTTTTTTCAATTGATCAAATGATTCTTTGGCATAACGATTAAAAAGTGAAATAACAATAACCCCGAACAGAAAAGCAGCTAAGAATTTTGATATGGGTAAAACTATGGCAGTAATTGCATCGCTTGATTTATCTTCTGATTCCCCGCTATCCTGCTCCCAGTTAATTTCACCGGCAATCAAAGCACCTTCAGCTATTTCCAGATCACTGGTATCTTTTGTTTCATACTCCAGATTGCCTGTTATAATAGCTGTAGGGAGAATATATATTTTATTTCCTTCAACTTTGAGATCGCCGTTTATAGTTCCGGAAATCTTAATAGTATCCCCGGCAAAATATGACCCGGTGCCGTTGATATTACCATCCATGACAATATGTGACCCGAATAATTGAGCATCCTGTTCTATAACCGAGCCTTCTTTGACAGTAACAGTATTGGCAGCCAAAAGCAGGGATCGACCAACATAACCGGATATTTCTGATGAATGCGAAAAAGAACGTAAACTTCGATGGATATTACCGGTGTGAGAGAATACATAACTAAAGGAGGAAACTGACCCGATGATATCGCCGTTTATTTTCATATTATTACAAAATACTGTTAAATCTCCATCAATCTGGCCATCAATGACAATATCTTCAGCAAAGCCATAAAAGTCTTCGGTAATACTATGTAGATTGGAAATATGAATCCGCTCTTCGCTCTCGAAAGTGGAACCTGAAACAGTTGCCGTACAAAGGGAAATAAATAGAATTAGAATAGTACCAATTGCCAATGAATAAATATTTTTAAATATTTTCACAATACAATTTCCTTCTTTAATGTCTATTTACGCTAATCCAACAATCTGGTTTCATAATCATTAGAGAATATAATCAACAAAGCTACAAAAAATTACCGATATTTTGGGCTTATTTATGATAGGGCATGTTGGAGATGTCCAGAAACTGTCCTATAAGTATTCTTTGTAGGTCGAAATCCCCTGTGGTTTCGACATTTTTCTTGAATTGAATGAGATCATTATGTGGATAGTTCTTGTAGGGTGGGCTTGTCCACAGACCCGCCATTTATTTTCCATTCTCTTTGGCGGATCCGAAGACGGATTCACCCTACTACTAATATCTAATAAATATATACCTCCCCTCCGGTAATTTTCTCCTAAATTATTTAGTTTCATAAACATTACAAGACTACAGCCGATAATATTTTATAACGAGAAGTTATGCTTATGAAATTATATCTTGACCAAAATAAGACAATTCTGCCACGCCTTGACACCATTTACCTAGTCTCAAGAATCGGAATCCTTTTGTCTTTATTCTGGTATATTTTCGAAAATAATCTATATCTCAAAGATCCTACTCTGATTTATATCATGATGGGAACTTATCTTACCCATTTATTTATCTTATATAGAGCTATCAGAGGT
>DAOWMZ010000209.1 GCA_030642845.1 Candidatus Zixiibacteriota bacterium | reverse complement strand
GGGCAATCCGGAGTTTCTCCGCTTTTAAAAATATAATTTACCAGAAAAGTAAGATCATTAACAAAGACATTCCCGTCTTTCGGTTTAGCAACATCACCTCTCATTATACAACAACAAGCGTCGCCAATACCATCACTATTAGCATCTTCCTGCCCCGGGTTTTCATCGTAAATGCAATTGTCACAGGGATCACCGACACCATCCCCATCGGTATCCTCAGTTTGAATAGGATTATAAACAAACGGACAATTGTCACAGGAGTCTCCGATCAAATCTAAATCAAAGTCTTCCTGCAAAGGGTTATAATTATATCTGCAATTATCAGTTTCATTGGGGATGCCATCATTATCATCATCATCACCTGATTGCTGCCAACCGGAGACCCTTGCCATCATCCACCACCATCCCTTTCCCTTTAGGTAGCAGTTAAAACAATGAGAATGAGCACAACTCCCACAGGTTGGGCAGGTATGAGTGCTGCACCAGTCAGAGCACCAGTTGCAGGCATCGGTTTCATCCGGGTAATAGTTGCCATCGGGATCCCAGCTTTCAATATCAGCAAAGTCAAAAAGGATTTTATTATGAGCAGAACAATAGTCCCTGATTTGATTATTGCGGATATATAGATTGCCTTCAATCCCAGTTCCATCAAGATGACCGGTCATATAAATAAAAATCACTTCCGGATAATCAGCTTCCAACTCTTCCATCTTAGCCAAGTATATATTAATTCCACTTTCAGTATTATCTGAAGCGCCTCCACACCATGAAAACATAGTCATATTACATTCAGCGTGGGAATCCAGATATGTTCTTGTGGCAGGAACCCACGTTGTATCTCCATTATGTCCTAGATCATCACTCCGTTCATAAAAAGGAGGAGGAACATATAAAGCGTTTTCTTCCTCCACCATATTTATCCCTGTCATTATCTGACTTCCATGCGATGTGTGGACATAATAAATATTGTAATTATCAGTGATAGATTCAATAACAGAAATGGGAATTGTCTGGAATTGACTAACGGCAAAATGATCAGCTATTATTGGTTCCGCGTTGGAATTATTCAATGGACTCAAAAACAACAGAACAGAAATTATTACAGTTATAGTTGAGTTTTTTATGATATTTGGGATTTTCATATTTCTCCGTTGAAAAAAGTTGTAGTATATCATAATATTAGATAAAACAGCCTAATTTGTCAACTCATCTTATGAGGTCATAATATGTTACTGAATAACAAGATAGAGCTAATTCGGCTGAGTATTGCATGTCTTTTGATATTTATTCTTTAAATAATAATTGAATTGATGTTGACAAATGAATAAAAAAAATTATAATTAAGTAAATAGAGTATATAAAATTATTATAGAAAAAACCCCCAAGAAGCCCTGTCTGTCCCCCCCTCCCGTGTGCTCAAGCCCAACAGACAGGGTTTCCTCCATTAATGTCTATTTACTAAATAATATTGAATGTTTGTAATTTTGTTAAATTAGCTGTATTTTAAAATATGATGAAATATTGTGAATCAATTTCAACGCCAATTATGCAAAGCGGGTTTTTTGGGTCGATTGATAAGATAGTCGATAATTATCATGATTATGGGATTATCATCGGAATTATACTTTTAATAATCTTAATTTATGTTAATCACAAAAGAATCAAGTCTGAGCGCCGCTACAGACAATTCGAAATAAATTATAAAGCATTTCTTCAGGCATCGCAGGATCTTATCTTTAAATTTTCAAAAACGGGTATTATCGAAGAGTTTTATACTGCCAATCCGGAAAAACTTTTCCAACCTCTCAATGAAATATTGAATAAAAATATATTGGATATTTTGCCCGACTCAATTTCTAATAAAATTTATAATGCTCTTCAGAAATGTCTATCTGAAGATAGAATAATTACAATAGAATATGCCTTTGATTACAAGGACAATCCAAAAAAATTAGAAGAGGCTCGTTTTGTAAAAATTGACAGAGATCATGTAATCGTTGTTATACGAGATATCACTGATCGTAAAACGACTCTCTCACAACTTCAGAAACTTCAGCTTGCATTTAAACAGGCAATGGATGAAATAGCAGTGGTTAATTTTGAGGGGTATATTGAATTCGTAAACAAAGCCTGGGCAGATGCTCATGGCTATTCAGTTGAAGAATTAGTCGGAAAACATCTCTCAATATTTCATACTAAAGAACAATATGATAATCAGGTAGTCCCCTTTAATAAAATCCTTGAGGAAAGAGAGTCTAACCAGGGAGAAGTTGATCATTTAAGAAAAGACGGATCTGTATTTCCAACTTTTATGAGTAGTTCTGTTATTAAGGATGAAGTCGGGAATTCCATCGGAATTGTTGGGATTGCACGGAATATAACAGAAATAAAACAAGCGGAACATGCTCTCCGGAAAAGCGAAGAGAAATATCGGGCGTTAATTGAAACAACCGATATGGGCTATTTGATCTTAGATGAAGCTGGTTTGGTGATTGATGCAAATCCGGAATACGTTCGCTTGACAGGACATCAATCATTAAGTGATATCCTTGGCAGGAGTGTTGTTGAGTGGACAGCAGAATATGATCAGGAGAGAAATGCTCAAGAAGTGAAAAAGTGTATGGAGCAGGAGTTCATAAAAAACTTAGAGATAGATTATGTTGACGGAAATGGCGTTATAACTCCGATCAACATTACTGCGAAGATTGTAAAGACTGATGATGGAATGCGAATCCTAACGCTTTGCCACGATATTACAGTTCGCAAGCAAGCCGAAGAGGCATTGAAAAAAAGCGAAGAGAAATATCGAGGTATATTCGATGAATCTGTTGCTACTATTTATGTGTTTGATGCACAGAAGCGTTTTCTGGATTCAAACCAAGCAGGTCTTGATTTATTGGGATATTCCAGAGAAGAATTACTCAGCATGAGCATTTCTGATGTAGATGCTGATCCTGTTGTTGTGATACCTATACATAAAGAACTTCTCGCAGGTGATAGAATTGTAAATTATGAACATCAACTTAAACACAAAGATGGCAGGATAATAACAGTATTAAATAATTCCAAACCGCTTACTAATGATATAGGTGAAGTTATAGGATTGCAGAGTACCCTTTTCGATATCACCGAGCGCAAGCAAGCAGAGGAAGCGTTAGCAGAATCAGAAGATCGCTATCAAGAGATATTTAATTCCGTAGTGGAAGGTATTAGTTTTGTTGATGAAAATGAAATAATTAGATATGCAAACCCGGCTTTTGTAAAGATATTTGGGGGAAAATCGGCAGATGACATATTGGGAAAAGAACTTCTTGGATACTTTTCAGAAAGTCAGAAGAACATTATTCTTTTGGAAACTAACAAAAGAAAAAGTGGGGCCAATTCTCAATACGAAGTGGAATTGATAACCGAGAAAGGTGTGAAAAAGCATATCTCTGTTTTTGTAGCACCTAGATTTAATAAAAACAAAGAATATATTGGAGCCTTTGGCACAACCCTGGATATCACTGAGCGCAAGCAAGCCGAAATTGCTCTGAAGGAAAGTGAAGAGAGATTCAGGGACCTGGCAGAGCTTTTACCGCAAACTCTTTATGAAATGGATCTCAAGGGGAACATTACCTATACCAACAGAATTGGTTTGGAAACATTTGGATATAATCGCAAGGATTTTGATAAAGGTTTAAATGCCCTTAATCTTTTTATCCCTGAAGATCGTGAAAGACTTACCGGGAATATTAAAAAATCAATAGAAAATACTGGCTATGAAAACCATGAGTATACTGCTGTTACCAAAGATGGTATTCCTTTTCATGTTATAGTATATTCCAGCCCTATTTTGTACAATGGGGAAACAGTAGGGTTACGCGGGGTTCTTTTTGATATAACAAGTATGAAAAAAGCTGAAGTTGCTCTGAAGGAGAGCGAAGAGAGATTCAGGGACCTGGCAGAGCTTTTACCACAAACTATTTTTGAAATGGATCTCAAAGGAAACGTTACCTATACCAATAGAATTGGTTTTGAAATATTTGGATATAATAGCAAGGATCTTGATAATGGATTAAATGCCTTTAATCTTTTTGTTCCTGAAGATCATGAAAGATTGACAAAAAATATAAAGAATTCGCTGGAAGGCATTGATTATGAAAATCATGAATATACCGCTATTGCCAAAGATGGGAAACAATTTCATGTAATTATATACGCTAATCCCATTATGTATAAAGGGGAAGCGGTAGGGTTACGCGGTGTTCTTCTTGACATAACAAGTATGAAAAAAGCTGAAGCTGCTCTTATGGAGAGTGAAAAAAGATACCGGGAACTGGCAGATTCATTACCTCAGTCGATATTTGAAATTGATACTGATGGGAAGATACTCTTCTTTAACCAAACAGGATGTGACAGCTTTGGTTATACCCGCGAAGAACTTGAAAAAGGTGTAAGTGCTTTACAGTGTTTTATACCTGAGGACCGAGAACGGGTAATTGATAATATTAAAAAAGATCTCGTAGGTGATAAAATTGAAGATCGGGAATATACCGCTGTTAATACAGATGGAACTACTTTTCAGGTATATGCCTATTCCATCCC
>DAOWMZ010000038.1 GCA_030642845.1 Candidatus Zixiibacteriota bacterium | reverse complement strand
TTCATTTATGTAGAATGAAGTCGGCTGGCATGGCAAATCGCCCAACAGGGAAGAATTGGATCAGCTTCTTACCGAGTTGAATTTAACAGACACATTTGATGTTAACGCACTATTGGAATATGGTAGGAAATATAATGAATCTGTAAATGAAGAACTTCAAAAGGATATACCCCAATATTCCAAAAATTATTGGTGGAATTCTTCGGATAAAATGAAAGTCGAAATGACGCCGACTCGGTTTGGATTCGGGCAGGCAATGGAAGAGTACGGTGATGATAAAAGAATAGTTTGTATCGGAGCTGATATTTCAGGGTCAATTAATATTCTTGATTTCGTGAAAAACCATCCTGAACGCAAAAACAGATTCATATCTGTTGGAGTAGCAGAACAGAATGCGACAACAATTGCGGCCGGTTTGGCTAAAGAGGGAAAGATCCCCGTTTTTGGAACATATGGTGTCTTTTCATCAGCGCGAAATCTTGACCAGTTAAGAGTATCGGTATGCTATGGCAATTTCAATGTATTTGTTGTGGGAGCTCATGGTGGTATTTCAGTTGGTCCAGATGGAGCCACTCACCAGGAGTTGGAATCTCTGTTTCAAATGACAGGATTGCCGAATATGAATGTTGCTGTCCCATGTGATGCCATTGAAACTAAAAAAATGACCAGAGCACTTCTATTTGATATCGAAGGTCCCAAGTATCTTCGCTTTGCCCGTGAAGCTACACCTATAATAACCAAAGAAGATTCCCCATTTGAATTTGGAACGGCTAATATTTATAGATTCAGAAGAGAGGCTGATCTCTTTATTGATGACTTTGATATTTATCTCTCAACTGAATATGAGAACGAAAACGAAGACCTCACTATTATATCTTGCGGGCCGGAAACTGCTGAAGCTCTTAGATCTGCATATATTCTAAAAACTGAATATAATATAGAGACGCGTGTGATCAACATGCATACAGTCAAACCAATGGATAAAAAAGCAATAATAAATGCAGCCAATGAAACCAAAGCTTTAATAACTGCCGAGGAACATCAGGTCGGAGGATTGGGCAACCTTGTTGCTTCAATTATAAAAAAAGAACCTACTGTATTTGAAAAGTCATTACCATTTGATATGATAGGAGTTCAGGACAGATTTGGCGAATCGGGACAACCCTGGCAATTGATAAAAAAATTCGGTCTTGCCGCTGAACACATTGCTCAAAAGGGAAAAGAAATATTAATTTATTATAAAGGATAAAATAATGAAATATAGCAACGCCATACAGAACTTAGCCGGAGAAGGGGCTTTTGAAGTTTTGGCTAAATGTAAAAAGATGGAAGCCGAGGGAAGAGAGATCATCCACCTTCAGATCGGCGAACCAGATTTTGATACTCCAAAGAATATTAGTGAAGCAGCTATCAAGGCGATCAAAAACGGTGAAACACACTATTCACCTTCAGGGGGAACTATTGCTGCCCGTAAAGCAGCCCCGGAATATATGGCCAAAACCCGCAATATTGATGTCGGTCCTAAACACACTATTATTATGCCGGGTGTAAAACCGATTATTTATTCAACTATGATGGCTACAATCAATCCCGGTGATGAGGTTGTAGTACCTAATCCGGGTTATCCGACTTATGAGTCAGTAACCAATTCTATCGGAGCCAAAGCAATTCCGATGCATCTCAAAGAAGAAAAAGATTTCCGCTTTGATACCGAAGAATTAAAGCAACTTGTAAATAAGAATACTAAAATGCTGGTTATCAATTCTCCTCAGAATCCAACCGGGGGAGTTTTAACAAAAGAAGATTTACAGGTAATTTATGAACTTGCCGAAGAATATGATTTCTGGGTTTTAGCTGATGAGATATATTCCAGAATAGTTTATGATCACCCATTCCAGTCTATCGGATCTATTCCCGGCGCATTAAAGAGATCTATCCTCATTGATGGTATGTCCAAGACCTATGCTATGACCGGTTGGAGACTTGGCTTTGTTGTGGTTCCAGAAGAGATGGCTAAATATCTATTTACTTTTGCTATCAATAATTTCTCCTGTACTAATACTTTTGCTCAGGCTGGGATTGTTGAAGGCTTAACTGGTCCTCAGGATGATGTTGATAAAATGATGGTACAGTTTAAACTTCGCAGGGAAGCGATCGTTAAAGGATTGAATGAGATAGACGGCTTTACTTGTCATAAACCACAGGGAGCTTTTTATGTCTTTCCGAATATCACAAAGACCGGATATAAATCTCAGGAGTTAGCTGATATGATTTTGGAAGAGACCGGAGTCGCCTGTCTGGCAGGGACTTGTTTTGGTAAATTCGGTGAAGGGTACCTTCGTTTTTCATACGCCAACTCGGTAGAAAATATCGAAAAAGCAATAAAGCTAATAAAAGAGATGTTAGCCAAAACAAAAGATTGATAATTAGATTGTTCTTAGAATTAAAAAAGCCGGTTATACCGGCTTTTTTTAATTGATAGAATCTAACTGTTTTTATAACATTCAATATGAAGTATGCCTGGAATATAACCAATGTCTCCGACTTGAGAGACAAACCTGATAACAACAGCGAGCGCATATCCCAATTGTTATTTTCTGAGATCGTTGGGGTTTTAAAAGAGCAAGGCTCCTTTGTAAGAGTTCGACAATTTGATGGATACGAAGGCTGGGTTTATAACCCTTATTTGAAAAAGATATCAGTGAAAGAAGCTAAGAGTTTTTTGAAATTACCCAAATATGTTTTAACATCAAATAACTCTAAAACATATAACAATAAAGGGGATGATATCCCCCCTTATAATATATTTTATGGAACTGTTATTTCAGTGAAATCAAGGAGGCAGGGTAAGACCAATATTGTACTTCCTGATGAAAGCACTATTCATATAAAGGGGAATAGATTCAGACCGATAGATGATAACAATAGACATGAAATTACGGGAACTCGTCTTGTTCGAGAGGCTAAGAAGTTTCTCGGAATTCCATATTTATGGGGTGGAGTTACCCCATTAGGCTATGATTGTTCCGGTTTAATACAGGCAGTTTTCAGGAGTTTTGGAATTATTTTGCCCCGTGATACAAAAGATCAAATTGAATCAGGAAAGCCGATTGCCAGAAATTGTATAAAAACCGGAGATCTTATGTTTTTTAACAGGCATGTTGGAATAGCTATCGGCAAAACAAAACTTATCCATGCTTCTCGCCATTCGGGAGGGGTAAGGATTGAGTCGCTTGTGAAAAATGAAGACAACTACAGAGAAGATTTAGCAAACACCTTAGTTCAGGCCAGGAGAATAATATGATTCATCTCGATGCAGTAAGAATATCTATACCTCTCAAGAAAAAATTTGTTATCTCCAAAGGAGAGGCTGCAGTAAAGACTAATCTGCTGGCCATTATCAATAACCGCTACAATGGTGAAGCTTCGGGATCGGTTCATTACGGTCCAACGATTGAGGATATTGAAAGTGAAATCAATAAAGGTATTGAATTTATCAAAAGATATGACAGCTTATCATTAGAGATATTGGAAAAGATAAATCAATTCGATATTCATCCAACTGCAAAGGCGGCATTAATTGCAGCAGTATTAAATTATTTGTCAGGTGAATCAAAAAGATACCCTTGGGAGATTCTTTCTCTCGGAACTCCAGTCGGTATAAAAAGTTCTATGACCATAGGCATTGATAAGCCTGCTGACATGATTGAAGCAATCAAGAACAGCGACTACCCCATAATAAAAATAAAAATGGGTAATGAAGAAGATGTTATGATTCTTGATGCTCTCGATCAGATTAAGGGGAAAGAGATCAGAGTTGATGCCAACGGAGCCTGGTCATGCGCTAAAGCTGAAGAGATGATTTTTCATCTCAGTAAAAAAGGAGTCAAAATTATCGAACAGCCAACTGATGTTGAGTTTATTGAAGAGTGGCCTCATCTAAAGGGGAAAAGTGAAGGGGTTGAGCTTTTTATGGATGAGGGCCTGAATAATCTTGATGACTATAAAAAATACAATGCATTTATCGATGGCATAAATATTAAAATGGAAAAAAGCGGTGGTATTCTGGAAGGGGTCATACTGGCACAACAGGCTCATAAAGATAACAAAAAAGTTATGTTGGGTTGTATGGTGGAATCATCGGTTGGCATTGCTCAGTCTGTTTACATGTCCTCTCAGGCTGATTATTTTGATCTTGACGGGCCTCTTTTATTGGAGGATGACATTGCCCGTGGAATATCATATAATAAAGAATCTATCAGTGTCGATCGGGAAATAATCGGAGGTCCAAAACTGCGGCGGGATGTTGTTGAAAAATATATTACAGAATAAGCTGAAAGCCTTCATAAGGCATTTTATATCATTTGTGCTGATGATAATATTATTTCCTTTATTTTCCTTTTCTGATGTAATTAATGAAAATAATCCTTTGATCAATATCATTTATCCCAAAGATGGTCAGTTGATAAGAGCGGTTGATTCTACTTTTATCTTTGGGAATATTTCTCCTTTTAATAAAAAAGATCTGTGGCAATTGACTATTAATGGTTGCCCGATCAATATACATGAAGATGGTGGTTTTCTTGCTTTTTTACCAATCGAACCGGACACCTTTAATTTCGATATCATTGCTGAACATCTCGAAACCGAAGCTGAGAAAAGATTCAGGAAAAGAATACCAGGGTATTATCGGGGAGAAGATTCGCTAAGCAGAATAATTACTAAAACACATACTGTTGTGGTTCCTCAACCTCTTAAATCTTTCTACTTTGATTCGCTTCGTATTGGGGATGATTACAAGCCACCCTCTGGAGATTTGGTTTTAAATTCAGGTGATATTATAAATGTTTCATTTCAAGCCACACCAAACTGCAGAGCATGGTTTTCAGTACCGGGAATTATTGATTCGATTCCAATGACAGAAACCGAACCCCGTTTGCAATCGTATTGGGGGGAGTCTGTCTTTGGTGAAGGTGCGGTTCCTGATTCTATGAAAATAAAAGGTATCTATTCCGGCTATTATATAATACCTCCGTTGGTTTCTGTTGAAGACACGTCTATCATTTATTATCTTACTTCTCCCCAAAAAGATACCATTGATATTTCAAATGATGCCCTGAGCTATCATCTATTACAGGCTTTGCCGGATACTGTGATAACATCTCTGAGTGCTTATAATATTTCAATCAACAATGCAGACTATCCATTTACAGTCAAATTCACTGATACGGTACAGATCATCAGGCATGGACCACGTAAAGGATACTTTGCCATATTCCAGCCTGAAGGGGTAGAGGCTTTTATAATTGGGCGTGAGGGAGATTGGTATAAAGCACAGTTGTCAAGAAACCAAACCGGATGGATATTTCATGAATCAGTAGAAAAACTGAATTATAATCTTATGCCAACCTTATCCTATGTGACTTCTTTAAGAACTTATAGTTATGATGACAGTGTTGTGGTTGCAATACCATTATCATCAAAACATCCATTTAGAATTAAAGAGATTAATAGTCGTACAATAACCATTCAATTTTTCGGTGTGATTAGCGATACTGATTGGATAAGATATGATTTTGATGATAAACTAATTAAGCTTATAACATGGTCGCAGCCTGAAAGTGATCTGTACGAATTAAAACTGGAATTGACCCAGGATTTATGGGGTTATGATACGTATTATTTTGGCAACATATTCCGGTTTGTTTTGAATCGTCCACCTGAGAAAATCAAGAGCCTGAAGAACAAAGTTATTGTAATAGATCCAGGTCACTCCAAAGATTCAGGAGCGATTGGCCCCACCGGATTAACTGAAGCAAATGCTAATCTTGCGATCAGTCTCAAATTAAGAGATATTCTTAAATCTAAAGGGGCTAAAGTGGTCATGACCCGTGAGGATACCAGTGATGTTCCGTTGTATGATCGTCCGAAAATTGCTCTGGAAAATGATGCTGATCTTTTCATTTCAATTCATAATAACGCCCTTCCTGATGGAGTAAATCCTTTCACGAACAACGGTACATCGACATATTATTATCACTCGCATTCAATCGAACTGGCAAGGGCTATTCATCCCGAATTGGTAAAAGCGACCGGTTTGACTGATCACGGAATGTTCCATGGAAATCTTGCGGTTCTTCGCCCGACTCAATATCCGGCAGTACTTCTTGAATGTGCTTTTATGATGATACCCGAACAGGAAGCGATGATCAAAGATGATAATTTCAGATCGAAAGTTGCAAAGGCAATCACCAAAGGAATAGAAAAATTCCTGGAGAAATACGATCATGAAAACTGAACAGGCATCTAATTCTCAAACAGAAGAACCCATTAAGAAATCATCTTTTTGGATGATATATACGAGCCTGTTAATCTCTGCTATACTTTTATTAGGTGATGGTCTATCTATCTCTCATCTTGAAAAATGGACAGCCAAAGTTGGCGTAGCGTTATTATTTACGGTGCTCTTTTTATTAAGCTGTAAGAGTCAAACCAAAGCCATTATCGCATCGGCTATAATTTGGATTGCAGTTATAGCAACGTTTGTGATTTAGTTCAAATATGATATTCCATTCTCATTGTCATTCCCAGCTTGACTGGGAATCCAGGCTTTGTAGGTCGAATCCGCCTGGGCAGATGACTTTCGACAATAAACATGGATTCCCGATCAGATCGGGTATGATAAAACAACAGGCTCGTAAAATCATCTATATTAAAATCATTGATAATAAAAATATTTTGTATTAAATTCTAACTATGGGCAAATCAAATAGTAAGAAAAAGAGAAGCTTTAAGCTCAACCCAGTTTTTAAATTTATTATCTTATTTGTTATCATCTTAATTGTATTAGGTTTTTCGTATGCATACATAACCGCCAGTCATGTTGATAAAATGGAAAGCTTTCTTGAATTTACGACTACGATCACAGGTGGTCTGGCTTCGATATTCAGCAGTGATGTGAATTATTATAGCAAATATATTACATATAAAGGTTTTTCAGTTGAGATAATCGATGAATGCACCGGACTGCTGGAAATTGTAATTTATCTTTCGGTGGTATTGGCTTTTTCCACTACAATTAAGAAAAAACTCATTGGCATTGCTATTGGTATCCCGGCAATTTTTATTTTTAATATAATTCGGATTTTTATTCTTTTATTTATTGGTGCAAATTCAAGGCTTCTCTTTGATTTTATGCACCTTTATTTTTGGCAGGCTACTCTTATACTGATGATTGGTTCGCTTTGGATAGGCTGGCTGCATCTGGTGGTATTTCGTGAAAAAAGATCTGTGGCTGTTTCTTCTTAAACTAATTCCATTAACACTGGTGTTAGGATATTTCTGGTTTACCGGATGGCAGGTGCGCTATCCCGACTGGCTCGATCCGATAGCTCTTCCATTTTTTAAATTAGTTGGCGTCAGAAAATGGTGGTTGGCATTGGTCGTTGAGCATTTCACAAATATCATTCCTATATCGCTTTGGTGTTATCAGTTCCGGATCATATCAAAAATTGGAAGAGAGGGTTGTTAGCCCTATTCGGAGGGATGGCAATTATTATATTTGGGCATTTATGTCTGTCGTGGGCGGTTTATTCTTTCCATCTCGATTATGGGCTGTCCAAATCTTTCTACAGGATTATCCTCCCATTTTATCTGCTAAATGACGCCTTGCCATTGATTCTCTGGCTATCATTCTACCCCCATATACTTTCACGTCTGTTTGGGATTAAGATTTTTAGGGAGTAGCTCAAATATAAAATAATTCCCTATAATGTATTATTAATTTGATCATTATGCAAAAAAGACTAACAAAGTTAGTACCCCCGTCAGGAGTCGAACCTGAATTACCGGCTTCGGAGGCCGATGCGTTATCCATTACACCACGGGGGCAAGGCGCAGGCATAGCCTGTTTTTGGTAGAATTTAAAACGACTACCAATTCGTAAGAGACAATAAATAACTAATTACAATTCAATGCACAATAGAATTATTCTCATTATATTATAGTCAGGAGCACAGGGCTCTCCACATACATTTTTGTTGAATTAGTTATCTTTTTGTATGACATATTCTTATGATTGTTTATATCGTCTGTAAATAGTCCTTGCACCCGATCATCTATCTGATGCAGTGAACAAGTTGAAGTTTGAGCAAGTAAAATTTGATCGACCAATCCTATTGCACCATATAATTTCTCAAACCTGTAAGGGGGATACACCTAACGTAGGAGTCCCATGAGAATATATATTAGGAGTCACAGAGGGGGAGAATGATAGTATATCAATGTAGGCATAAAAGCCTATATTGACAAAGAACTTCCAGATGTTACTGAGGGATACTACTTTTATATCTGGATTGATATATGAGAAGTGTAATACTTATGAAATAAAACTAAATCCTCGATATGTTTATGTCGATAATAATAATAATATCGTAGGAGTACTTTATGGATAATATAAGAAAATGTGATAGGTTTAAATGTAGCACATACTGCAGTGTCATCGATACATACAAAGAAAAACACCTAGGTATCCTTGTTGATTTGTCTATAAGTGGGTTACAGATAATGGGGGAGGAAGAATTAGGGTGTGGTCCAGTATTTAATCTACGGATTGAAATGTCCAAAGAAGTAATGAACTCACGGATTTTGGTTCTTGATGCCAAATGTCTCTGGTGTAAAAAAACTGAAGAATTGGATTTTTATATATCAGGTTTTGAATTTGAAAATATTGATGGGAAAACTTTAGAAAGAATCAAAACTTTTACGCGAAGCTCGGCATTCCGCAGCTCAAAATTTTGTAAGTATGCTTTAAAGTAGATAGTAGTTAAAAACGTTATTCTTAATACTTTACTTATTTCCGCATAACAGTTTATTGTAATGCTGTTTACTTCCAATATATTGCATCTTTATATTTTATCATTTTTGAAGTTAAACTAAACAGCATCCAAACTTATAGACAAGCTCAACAATTATGGTACTAATTAGAACGATTACTTTATCAAAAGAGTTTTAACTGATCAAGAAGTGTATGCTTTGAGTTATTAAGGGGGGTACACCCCGAAATCGGAGTCCCATGGTTTAAGAGTGGGAGTCACAGGGGTGAGTAAGTCTGATATTAATTGATAATAATAACAAAGGGCAAGCCATGTGGGGGAGGGATGATGACTTGCCCTTATTATGTCAATTCATGATGTAAATGCCAGTTGTTAGTCAGTTGTTATTTTCTAAACATCAATCTTTCGTTAATGGTTCCTTAGATTTTAAAAATAAATAAAGGGAAGCAGCATAATAGCAGGGGAGATACTGCTTCCCAATGCAGGGGGATATTTTACCAGCAGGGTGGTGGGGCTGCTCCACTTTTGAAAAGGTAGTCAACCAGCCAAACAATATCATTGACCAGAATAATACCATCAAGAGGTACGGCACAATCCCCTTCTTCCAAACAAGAAGGAGCAGTACCTCCCTTGAAGATGTAGTCTACCAACCAGACCAAGTCATCAACCAGTACACTTCCATCTTTTGGTTCGGCTACGTCACCTCGAAGTTGGCAACAAGTTTCAAAAATAGTAATTGTATCGGAAGAGACAGCGTCGCCCATTGCCGAACTTGAGAAGGGTGTTACTACCGCCCACCATTGCTCACCAACTTCGGTTTCGTCAGATTTAATAACTGTACCGCCTGAGTT
>DAOWMZ010000178.1 GCA_030642845.1 Candidatus Zixiibacteriota bacterium | reverse complement strand
GGTGGGCTGCTTGGGATAATATTCGGTTGGTTGATTACTAGATTGACATCAATAATTGCCAAAGCTTATATGGTCAAAGAAGGAATCGATGAAATTGAAATGTTTGCCCTTCCAATATGGTTAATATTGGTAGCTTTTCTTTTTGGACTTCTAGTTAGTTTAGCAGCCGGCCTTTACCCTGCTTCACGTGCAGCAAGGGTTGATCCTGTTGATGCCCTCAGAAACGATTAACAAAAATACATCTATAATAATATTGGACTTTAACTATCATCTCGATACTTCCCTGAGTTATCTCTTCAAAACAATTGAAAAAGCAGGGAATTCCGTTTCAACCATCAAAAATGATAGCGAAATCCAATCTGATGGAATCCATGATAATCCTTCGTGGTACGATATCCCATCATAGTTGGCAAACAGAGCAAACTTTTCATAGAAACTTGTTGTAATTCCGGCTTGACCATAAGTCTCGTCAAAATCAGGCACGAGGGTAGCTGCCCCAACCGATAATCGCAGATCAATATTACCGCTTATTTTCAATGATTTGATAACTTGAGCATATATTGATTGATCACTTCCACCGGTTTGAACGCTGCCGGTCCCCAAAATAATACCAGGTTTCCAGCTATCTTTTTGTTCTAAAACCGGCTGAGTTCTTACGCTCCAGATAACTTTTTCAGTTCGCGCGGCATATCCAATACCAGCATCAAGCCAGCTTAATATTCCAAACCTGGAATTTAATACTGTCGTCTCTTCATCTGCGGTTGGAATACTCAAGGCTGAAATCGTCACCGATCTTTGAGAGAGCAATACCCCACTATTGACACCTGGTCCGGAACAGACAGGGCAGGAAGGTCCGCATTCCTGAGCAAAAGTTATCCCTGTAAATAGGAATATAAATAATAGGCTCACAATAATCTTAAACATACATATCTCTTTCACTTTTAGATGTTCGAATCATTTTTTTAATTTACTCTCGGTTTCGGAGCAAACCACTCATATAACACCGGTATCAACACCAGGGTAAGAAACGTTGACGAAAGCAACCCGAATATTACAACTACGGCCAATGGTCTTTGAACTTCCGATCCCATCCCATGTGACAGTAACAATGGTACAAGTCCAAGAATAGTAGTCAAAGCGGTCATCAAAACCGGTCGTAATCTTAATAGGGAGGCTTGTATAATTGCATTAACAGTTGGGAGTCCGTCATCTCGCAACTGGTTAATATAAGTGACCAAAACCAAACCGTTCTGAACAGCAATGCCAAAAAGGGCAATAAATCCTACCGAAGCCGGGACCGATAAATACTCGCCAGTTATGAAAAGTCCAAGGACACCACCTATCATTGCCAAAGGTACATTTATAAAGATCAAAGTAGCGCTCCGCAGATTACCGAATGAAATATACAATATTAAAAATATCAAAATGAATGTTACCGGTACGATAATACCCAATCTTTTCATTGCCCGTTCCTGATTTTCGAATTGACCTCCGTATTCGAGAAAGTAGCCGGATGGCAATTCGATATTCTCCTGCACCATTTTTTTAATATCACTAACAACACCGCCCATATCCCTGCCGCGAACATTGCCTGAAATTATCCACCTTCGTTGATTCTTTTCACGATTTATCTGAATCGGTCCTATAATTGTTGTTACTTCAGCCACCTGTGATAGAGGAATAAGAATACCATCAGATGAGTGAACGAGCATATTCTTAATCGATTCGGGATCGTTGCGGTATTGTTCATCATAGCGGATATGAATTCCAAATCGCCTTGTGTTTAAAAATATTTGTGAAATAACTTCACCACCAATGGCAAGCTCTACAACTTTCAATATTTCAGAGACATTGACTCCATACCTGGAACAAGCTTCTCGATTAGCTATTATTTGTACCTGTGGTTGACCAAAACTTTGTTCAGTAGAGAGGTCGACCAAACCTTCAACAGGTTCGATGGCTTCTTTGATCTCTTCGGCTTTTGTTCTTAGAGTAGTCAAATCTTCACCATAAAGCTTTATCGCCAATTGGGTTTTAACACCTGAGAGAAGTTCATCGAACATACTCTGAATTGGTTGAGAAAATACAAGTTGCACACCGGGGTAGTCTGACAACTTTTTATTCAAAGCTTCAACCAGCTCTTCTTTTGATTTGTATTCCCGCCATTCTTCTTGTGGTTTCAGCATTATTTGAATATGAGATGAATTTACCGGATGCGGATGACTGCCCGCCTCGGGGCGACCGATCTTTGCCACAGTTTGTTCAACACCATCAAACTCAATCACGATTCTTTCAAGTTTCATGATAGTTTCGGTGGCTTTAACAAGTGAAATGGAAGGAGCCATTGTGACATTAATTTGGATTGCACCTTCTTCCAATGTAGGAATAAATTCAGTACCGAGACGAGGTATTAAAAACAGTGTAATGATAAAAAATATTGTAGTCGCTATTAGTACAACTGCTTTGAAACGCAGTACTAATTTTAAAATGGACTGATAAATATTTTTGAGTCCCCGTACAAGAATAAATTCTTTTCTTTTTCCTTTTTTCAATAGAAACGAAGACAGCACCGGAGAGAAAACCAGGGCTGCAATTAGAGACCCTAATAATGCAAATGTTACAGTAAATGCCATTGGCGAGAACATCTTGCCCTCTATTCCCTCAAGTGTGAACAGGGGTAAGAATACTATAATGATGATTGATACAGAGAAAATAATCGGACGGGCTACTTCAGTGCAAGCCGCAATTATAATCTCAAACTTGCTCCTGTTTTTGTATTTTTCATCACCCAGAAGGCGGTTGATATTTTCTACTATAACGATAGATGCATCACCTAGCATACCAATTGCAATAGCAATTCCTCCGAGCGACATAAGATTTGCCGACATCTCAGCAAAGCTCATAAAAATAGCAGCAATCAAAGCACAAACAGGGAGAGCCAGAGCTACAATGAAAGCACTTCGACCATTCCATAAAAACAGTGCGAGGATGAATATTACAAGTATGGCCCCCTGAAGTAAAGCATCACGTACAGTATTGACTGCATTATTAACCAATGCGCTCTGGTTGTAGTAAGAAACAAGCTGTATGCCCTGTGGTAATGATTGTTGAATTTCCGGGATTTTTTGATTTAGACCTGCGATGACATCTGAAGTATTTGTTCCGAATAATTTCATAACAATTCCGGCAACCACTTCTTCTTCACCATTTCGAGTTACTACTCCTCGACGGATTTCTCGACCGAAATCTACTTCAGCCACATCTCCAAGACGTATAGGAGTGCCATTAATAACTTTTAATTGGACATTGCGGAGATCATCTCTTGTTTCGAGTAATCCAATCCCTCTTACTAGGTATTCTTCGGAACCCAAAACAAGAAATTGTCCTCCGGCATTACGATTGTTGTTGGTAACCGCATCTACTATATTTTCCAGACCAAGTTCATATTTATTCAGGGCGTAGGGGTTAACCTTAAGTTGATATTGAAGAACATGTCCGCCCATTGACAATATTTTAGTTACTCCCGGTACAGTCTGAAGTTGATACTTAATAACCCAATCATTAATTTCCCTAAGGTAAGTATCCAATGGCTTACTTTCGGTATCTACTGTGCTGTCAGCAGTAAGGTAGTACCTAAACACTTCGCCAAGTCCGGTGGAGATAGGTCCTAATCCCGGCTTTTCATGTAAATCGGGCAGTTCCTCGGATGCACTGGCTAATCGTTCAGAGACAATTTGCCTGGCAAAATAAATATCAACATCATCTTCAAAATAAACATATATGACTGCCATGCCAAAAGCTGAAGTCGATTTGATCAACTTTACCTGGGGTAGTCCATTCATTGCTGATTCGATAGGAAATGTTATAAGCCGTTCAACTTCTTCCGGAGCCATTCCATGAGCTTCGGCGAATACCGGCACCATCACTGGCGAGATATCGGGGAATGCGTCGGTAGGCAGGTTATTATATTGAAAAAATCCAAGGGCTATCGTTCCAACAAGTAAAACAATAGCAATAAGTCGATTTCTCAATATGAGTCTAAAAAGTCGTTCCATTTATACTGCCTCTCCTTAATGCCCGTGTCCGGCGTGAGCATCAAGATTGCTCGTTACAATTTTAGCCTTTAGTTCAAAGGCACCGTTTGATACATATTTTGTACCTTCGTTGAGCCCGCTTATAATCTGAATATGAGTGGCATCGCTTTCACCTGTGACGATTTCCACCGGTCTAAAAGTATTGTGTCCATCGACAACAAATACTACTTTCTCCTCATCAAGATACTGAACCGCATCTTTCTCAACCACCAGGCTTTCACCACCTGCTTCAGTTGTAATTACAGCTTGAACAAAAGTTCCCGGCCGCCAAACATTATCAGGATTGGAAAGTATTATCCTGGCTGTTAAACTTCTTGTGCGAAAATCCATTATAGGTGTGACATATTCTATTATTCCGGTTGTCACATTGTTTGTACCTATAGATTTTATTACTGCAGTTTTTCCTTTGATATTACGATTGGCATCTTTTGGATAGACAGCCAGATTGACCCAAACGGTGGACAAGTCAGCAATCACAAAAACAGTGTTTTCCTCGGAAACAAATTCCCCCTTTGAAATGTGCCTATCAATTACCCAGCCGGAAATAGGAGCCGTTATTGAATAAGGATTCATACTCTCATTGCTTTCAACTACAGCAACGACTTTTCCTTCTTCAACGTAATCACCAACTCTGTAATTGGCATATAGCGCAATACCGGCAAACCGAGGAGCAATATGAACCAATCTATCTTCATTGAACCCGATTTCTCCGGGTAATTCAATTGTTCTTCCGATACTTCCATGCTTAACATCTAAAATTCTAATCCCAGCAAGGTTGATAGCTTCCGGTGTAAGCATGACAGCAAACTCATCATCGTGTCCTTCATGGTCAGAGTGATCATCTGCTTTTACTTTTTGTTCACTTTCGTGTTCATGACCTTCATGATCATCGTGGTTTTCTTCTTTTGCTTTTTGTTCACTTTCGTGGTCATGACCTGTATGATCATGATTGTCCTGAGCAAACACATTTGAAACAGACCATGGTAATAATATTACTGCTAACAGTATTAATAAATTATTATACATTTTCTAATTCTCCATATCTATACGCAATGCAACCCCGGTAAGGTTTTCCAATGCGATTATCTGTTCATGAATTGCCAGAATTATATCATTGTGCTCAAAATTGAGT
>DAOWMZ010000104.1 GCA_030642845.1 Candidatus Zixiibacteriota bacterium | reverse complement strand
TTTAGTAATTATCGGGGGTGGTTATAGTGCGAAAGAAGAACTTCCAACTGTAATATCAAAAGCTCCGCGTCCGCTTTTGTTTGCCCATCGGGGTCTGGGAGCTGGACTTCGTGAAAACAGTGATGCAGCAATTAAAGATGCAATTGAAAAGCATTTTACTGCTATTGAAATAGATATACAGTTCTCTTCAGATTCAGTTTTTTTCATACATCACGACAAGGAATTCAGAATGTTAGATGGTTCATTTGTAACCGCTGATGAAGTGCAGATGAAAAAATATCCAATGACTCAAACAATTAAGAGAGATTCTTCAGGTATGGAAATGTTCACCTACCGCCTTCCACCTCTTTCGGGAACAATAAATCTTTTTAAATTTAAATTAATGTTCTACTTCGACATGAAACGCTACGGACATGATTCAATTTTTGATTTAGCCAGGGGCATTGCAAAGTTTATCGAAGAACATAATCTTTATGAATCCGCAATGGTGGCAAGCGCACATTTCTGGTTTATTACATATCTTGAATATACCAACCCTGAAATAATTACCGTTATGGAAGGGATTGACACCAAAAATCCCTGGTTGTATAATTTAATCCCTAAAAAATTCAAACCGGATATGATTGCCTCACGTCGGGCAACAATTAATGATGACTTCATTCAATGGTTAAAAGATAATGACATGTTGTCGCGTTACATAGTATATCATGGTGATGAATCCAATTTTCAGAATACACTGGATATGGGTATTGAGATGTTTACTATAGATTACGCCCCTTATCTGGATCGCTATCTTAAACCAGACAGTAGTTTTTTACGCATGAAATAGTTATAGTGGGAATATAGGTAAGGCCATATATGTTATGGAAATGTTACTTAATATTCTCAATGGGCGACACAAGGCCGCCCTCTACGCGAGACTATACAGTTAACGCGTAGCGACGAGGCTTGTCTCCGTCGTGTTTTTTTACTCCAGCATCTTCTCGTCTTCCAATCGCCAGGCTGGATCTACGATGCAAAGAAAGACAAGGTCTTTATTAGTAGGGTTCTCCACCCATTGCTGAGAGTGAGCCGGAATCTCAACGGTATCATTAGCAGAAACCTCGACACTTTCATCATTGATATGAACTCTTCCCTTACCTGAGAGAATATAATAAACTTCACCTGAGGTAAGGCTATGGATGAGGGTTTTACTTTTAGGGGGAATAATTGCATGAGCGAGAGAATATCTACCCGGAAAACGGTAATCCCGTTCCGGGTGCAGAAGTTCTCTAAGGCGGGATTTAGCAGATGCTATAATCTCGGCACAGTCGGATAAGTTATGTACTATCATGTTGTCTGCTTTTTATTCTCTATATTACCTGATTATCACGAAGTTTATTAAACAGCTTATCTGCTACTTCTTCGGGAGTTTCTCCTTCGATAATCTCTCCTTTGGGACGCGCCGGGGGCGGGGTTACTTTAGCAGTCTTTGTTGCGGAGTTGCTGCCTATGCCATTACCATCAAGTCCAAGATCAGCGGCTGACCATTTTGTAATCTGTTTTTTCTTGGCCCCCATTTTACCCTTCAGAGATGGCAGACGGGGTTCATTGATTTCTTTCACTACTGAAATAACAGCCGGACATTTGAGCTCGACCACATCGTAGCCTTCTTCGGTAGTCCGATGAACAACTGCCGTTCCATTATCGACAGATTCAACTTTTTTGACAAACATCGCCTGCGGAATATCAAGGTTGGCAGCAACAGCTCCCGGAACCTGAGCGGAATCAGAATCAATTGCCTGTTTTCCGGCAAAAATAAGATCATAGTCACCTATTTTCTTCAGACCTGCGGCAAGTATTTTACCTATTGCCTGCGGATCGGAACCTTCAAAAGCATCATCGCATAACAGATAGGCATTATCAACACCCAGAGCGAGACAATTTCTCAAGGCTGATTCGGTTCGGTCGGTACCAACTGAGATAACCGATGTTGTTCCGCTATGCTGCTCTTTGAGTTTTAAAGCTTCTTCGACAGCATATTCATCAAATGGATTTACTGTGCCGGGACCCTGGGGAAGGACAACCTGATTGGCATCTTCATCTACTTTTATGAGGGCAATTTCGGGAACCTGTTTAATTAAAACAACGATGTTCATCATAACTCCACAAATTTATTATTCACATTTCAATCTGAGAATATCTATAAAATAGCATTAATTGTCAAGTGAACATGGAGTTAGAAAAAGATATAAAATAAATTTATTATTTAAAATAGATTTTACAATATATTAGACCTAAATGGCATAAATTACTTAATATTATTAGTTTGTAAGCTTTTTATACTACATCACTTATTAATTTTATTCTTGTTAGTTTTTACTTTTTTTATATATTTAAAGTAGTGAGAATAATACACATAGAAGAAAAAATTTTGAACAAATGTGCAGTATTTGAGTATAACTAATATATACTTGTAAATCATCCGATAATAATGGTAAAGATGTGTTGATTAAGAAATTAGAAAAAATAATAAAGTGAGGCTATAAATATCTATGAAAATGCCAATATCCTTTAATTTTGATTTTGATAAGTTCCTTAATTTAGTAGTTTATTTAGCATCAAAGGTAGATAATTTTGATGTTCTTAAAGCCATGAAACTTATCTACTTAATTGACAGACATCATTTAGTAAGAGAAGGTCGCCCAATAACTGGTGACTTGTACTATCGTCTTGATTTAGGACCTGTTCCATCAATTTCCTATGATCTCATAAAACAAATGGATTTCGATAATCCAGCAACTGATCAATGTTTGCCTGATACTACAAAATTGCTTGAAAGCTTAGATATAGACAGGAGTTTGAAGTATCCTATTTATCGAAATAAAATTGATGCAGATCTTGAATATTTTTCTGAAATTGAACTTACAAGTATCAAAAGCATTATATCTAAATTTGGTCAATTTGATTCTATATCATTAATGAATTTGACTCATAAACATGCGGCTCATATTAAAACTCCAAATCGCAGTAGAATAGATTTTAGATTGTTTTTTGAAGATGAACAGGGAGCCTCTAAAGATGCTTTTGAAATAATGGAAATGGAACAAGAAAATCAAGAATTTGTAGCAGGTTTATCAAATGATCGATATTCCTACTGAAACTTTAGGTAATATATTTGATAAACATTTCAACATTGGATCCGTTTGGCTTTATAAAAATTTCTTATTTCATAGCACAGGCAAGAAACGTAATAAATACATTATCATTCTAAACCCGAAAGCAGCAGATAATCAAGCATATTTCACACTCCCAACTTCTCAGGTTGAGAAGATTATGAATAATGTAACACTTTATAAAGATTCATTTGTTATCTCTAAAGGTTGCAGTGAGATATTTCCAATAGACACTATAGTAGTTGTTAGTAACATTGAATCAATTTCGTTTGATGATATTCGCAGTTCTTATATTTCAAAACCCTTTCCTCAAAGGATTGAATATAGGGGAACTTTAGATAACACAATCATGATTCAATTAATAAAACTAGCCAAATCTTCAAAACGCATTTCTCCAAAAATACTCAAGCTTATCTTTCCAACAAGCTAATCATCTTTACGAATTAAAATATTGATTTATAAAGTAAAAATTAAATAGATAAGATGTAATTATAGAATCTTCAGCAGATAACTACTTTTTGTTTTCGAGGGCATCGGCAGCGGCTTTTTGCTCAGCCTCTTTTTTGGAGTTTCCTTTACCCTGCCCGATAACCTCTCCCCCGATATTCACATTTACTGTAAAAGTTTTAGCATGATCCGGTCCTTCTTCTGAAACAACATCATACCTGGGCATTCCGTTTCCCTGTGCCTGGATCTGCTCCAAAAGCTCACCTTTAAAATTTCTGCGGGAAGAATCGGATAAAATCTTACCTTTGTGAACATATATAAGCCGAAGCACCACATCCCTGGCTGTATCCAGCCCCCCATCAAGATAAACAGCTCCTAATATTGATTCAAAAGCATCGGAGACAATCGAAGGTCTCTCTCTTCCGCCGGAACGATCCTCTTCGGGAGCCAACAAAATATGCTTGTTCAGACCACAACTGATAGTCAGATCTGCAAGAGTGGTTTCACTTACCAATAGTGCTTTGGTTTTTGTCAATTCGCCTTCATAGAGATCGGGATGGTCATTATATAGCTGTTCGGCGATAATTAATCCTAAAACAGAATCACCCAAAAATTCCAGACGTTCGTTTGACAAAAGATTATTATTGGTTTTAGAATAAGAATAAGAGCGGTGTGTAAGACCCAGCAAGAGCAGGTCAATGTTATGAAAATGATAGCCGATAATATCCTGAACTTTGTCAAGACAGAGATCTTCAGTTTCGTTATTATTGTTATATAATAACTTTTTAAAATTATTCCAAAGGCTCATCTACGATTTGCCGTTCACATTACCAACCACCAGCGAGACGTTATGTCCGCCGAATCCAAATGAGTTTGACAGGGCATAGTTTACCTTACAATCTCGGCTTTCACCTCTTACATAATCGAGATCACATTCATCATCGGGATTATCAAGATTGGTTGTACTGTGAACTTTACCCTGTTCAATTGATTTCAAAGCTACCAGCAATTCTACCGCACCGGCAGCCCCCAAAAGATGGCCCGTCATCGACTTGGTCGAATTGCAGGGTATATCATAAGCATGTTTGCTTAAAATTTCTTTAATAGCTTTGGTTTCCGATATATCTCCCAGATTTGTTGAAGTACCATGAGTATTGATATAATCAACCTGTTCCGGATTAATTTTAGCATCTTCAAGAGCAAGTGCCATAGCTCTCTTGGCCCCGTGGCCATCAGGAGCCGGCGCAGTCATATGGTAGGCATCGGCAGTCATCCCGGCACCCAATATTTCACCATAAATTTTGGCTCCTCGCTTTTTGGCATGATCATACGATTCCAATATAAGAATCGCTGACCCTTCTCCCATAACAAATCCATCGCGGTCTCTGTCGAATGGACGGGAAGCATGTTCCGGGTCATCATTTCGAGTCGAAATTGCTTTGGCTTTACAGAATCCGGCTAATGCTGTCGGGGTTAAGGTTGCTTCGGACCCACCGGCTATCATAATATCGGCTGCTCCCCTTTGGATAATGTACATGGAGTCAGATATAGCATGAGCCGATGAAGCACAGGCAGAAACAGTGGCATAATTAGGTCCGCGGAAACCATACCTGATCGAAACCATCCCGGCACACATATCAATAATCATCATCGGAATAAAAAATGGTGAGATACGATTCGGTCCTGAGTTTTCCAGCGTACTGTGCTGTTTCTCAAAAGTAGAGATTCCACCTATACCCGATCCGATAACTACACCACAGCGATTCAGATTGATAATTTCCAGATCAAGTCCCGAATCTTTTATCGCTAACTCTGAAGCAACAATTGCATATTGCTGAGAGAGATCCATGCGACGACGTTCTTTTTTATCGATAATAATCGACGGGTCAAAATCCTTAACTTCTCCGGCAATCTTTGCCGGATATGCGGAAGTATCAAAGCGGGTGAGGGTGCTAATACCAGATTTTCCTTCAAGCAATGAATTCCATAATTCATCGACTGTACAACCCAGTGGGGAAACAACCCCCATACCTGTTACAACAACTCTTGTACTCATTTTATATACCGGAATTATCCCTTATTTTTCAGATAACATAAATTATTACGACTTTAACAGGTTGTAATTTACAACCAAACCCTGTATTTAAAGACAAATTCAATTCAGCAGCTAAGCTGCTATACCTTGGAATGCTCCTTAATGTAATTGATAGCATCGTTGACAGCGACAATCTTTTCAGCATCCTGATCGGGAATTTCCATATTGAATTTCTCTTCAAGAGCCATTACCAATTCAACTGTATCAAGAGAATCAGCACCCAGATCATCAACAAATTTCGCTCCTTCAATGACCTGGCTCTCTTCAACACCTAACTGCTCGATGATAATTTCTTTGACATCACTTTCAATGGACATGTTCATCTCCTTAAAATATTATTATTTATTATTTTCAACTAATTGACATACCACCATCAACCGAAAGCACCTGTCCTGTAATATAGGCGGCATCATCGGAAGCTAAAAACGAAACAGCAGAAGCAACATCATCAGGAAGGCCTACCCGCTTTAAAAGGATATGCACAAGAAACTGTTCCTTGGCGGCATCTGGTAAATTTTTAGTCATTTCGGTTTCAATAAATCCGGGAGCAACGGCATTAACTGTTACTCCGCGAGTTCCTAATTCCTTAGCCGCTGTTTTTGTCAATCCAATCAAACCGGCTTTTGATGCAGCGTAATTTATCTGACCCGCATTTCCATTCAGTCCCACCACGGAACTAATATTTATTATCCGGCCGGATCGTTGTTTCATCATTAATTTAGCAGCCGATTTTGTGACAAGAAAAGCACCTTTGAGATTTATGTCAAGTACCATATCCCAATCTTTTTCATGCATACGAATAAGCAGACCGTCACGGGTAATTCCGGCATTATTCACAACAATGTCAATTTGTCCAAATTCTTTTATTGTCCTCTCAAAGAGGTTTTGTACATCTTCTGCATTGGTAACATTTGCTTTGAGCCCAATAGCAGAACCGCCGATTTCACCG
>DAOWMZ010000144.1 GCA_030642845.1 Candidatus Zixiibacteriota bacterium | reverse complement strand
GCTATTACAATGAGAATTAATGATAAAAGCAATAAGGCTGCCTTGGTTCCCTGTCTTGCAAAAGAGATATAAGGAGCGTTTTTCATTATCAGGGGGAGATCACCAAAACGATTAATAAGCTTTTTCTTACGAGCTAAAGCCCAGTAAACAAAAACAGCGAGCAGTATTACTACTAATATTAGCAGAAAATTTGTCGGTTCACCAAAACGCATTTATATAATCACTCCTACGGTAACTTTCTGAAATAAGTATGAGCCAGAATCATTTCTAAAAGTAACAATAACAAACCACCATAAGTGAAATAATGAAACAGCTCCACATATTGAATATGAGAGGCCACTTCAATTTCAGTCTTTTCTAATCCATCAATTAATTCATAAATTTCTTCGAGTTCCTCGCCGGATTTGGCACGGAAGTATTTGCCATCGGTTCGTTTGGCAATTTCCTTCAAAGTCTCTTCATCGATCTTGGTTGGCTGATAGACATATCGCTTGCCATAAAGCGGATCCTGATAAGGATACATGGCATTGCCAGATTTACCTGCCCCTATAGTATATATCTTAATATCGAATGCATCGGCAAGATTGGCGGCTGTAATGGGATCAATTTCACCTGCATTGTTGTCGCCATCAGTCAACAGGACAATAATTCTACTAGCACTTTGTGATTCCCGAAGACGGTTTACGCTATTTGCCAGAGCCATTCCGATAGCAGTGCCGTCATCGACCATACCAAAATCAACCTGATCGATAAAATTCAGAAGGACACCATAATCGGTAGTTAAGGGGCATTGAGTAAATGAGTATCTTGCAAAAACAACCAGACCAATCCGATCATTAACACGCTTTTCAATAAATTTTTTAATCTCTTCCTTGGCGACATATAGACGATTATGCGGTTTGAAATCCTCTGCTTGCATCGAAGATGAGACATCGAGTGCCAGCATAATATCAATACCTTCAGATTTGACTTCCTGATATTCGGTACCTGAGCGAGGACGAGCAAAAGCGACAATAAACAGAGCGATAGCTGATATGCGAAGAAATATTAAAATGAAACGAAGTTTCTGGCGATTGGTACGGGCGGCTCTTTTCACAATGCGTATATCAGAATATTTTATAGTTGCTGATTTCACCCGGCGATGTTTCAGGTGATAATAAAGCATTGCTGCAATAATAAGAGCCCCGACAATAAATATTATTATTGCAGGTATAGTAGTCTCTAAAAAATCGAGAAAGTTTATAGAGAGACCGGCAAATTCTATATTCATCCTTGCCTCCCTGTTGAAACCGGTTCATCCTTTTCAAACTTCTCTTTTAGATCTGATTCTATCTCTTTTTCTCTGAGCTTTGCAATCCTGACTTGCTCAACAATATTATATACAGCATTAAAGTCCAAATCGATTTTATCATTTTCAGGAATCATCTTGGCAAACTTAACCAGATCAGCAAATCTCAGAAATGTGAGTATGTTATCATAAACATTTGGCGGTAGTTCTACTTCCTCAAATTGAGACATGAATTCAACGGTAGTCATATCCAGAACGTTTTGCCTGAATATTCTCCCCAGATACCACCTTGCGGTCTCTGACAATTCGATATAAAATAGTTTATAACTCCCGGCATCAAGCAGGTTCTTTTGCTTAAGCAACGCCAACCTCTCAAAGGCAATTTCCCAGGGATCACGGAGATCTTCCGGTTCAGCTTCCATTGATTTTTTATGATGTCGATACCATAGTAGAGCTATGACAATCAAAACAATCAATAATCCCAAACCGCTATACAAATAGTAATAATAATAATCCTTTTCAAAGGCATGCTGGGCTTTTAGAGGTTTTATATCGAGTGAATCATCAGTGTTTAAAAGAAGTGAATTTACTTTTATCGGAACCGGCTCAGAGATCATCAATTTTTTAGTGCTATCCGGAAAAACAAACACAACCGGTATAGGAGGAATGATATAGTCACCAGTGGTAAAGGTACTTAAAACAAAACTATTCACACTCTGAATGCGGCTATCTTCTCGTTTGGAAACTACATCCGGTTTGTAATCTTTTACATCAAACGCACCCAGGTTTGCTCCCAATGGCGGCGGAATAAGTTCAATCGTAGAATCATGAATAATCGTCAGCCTATAAGTAATCAGATCACCGACATAAATATCTGCCCTATCAACTGAAGTTTGTATTTCAACTCCGGGTAATGAACTGACTGTATCCATCTCAGACTGGGCAATTACTGTAGAGCAGGTTATCAGTAATAATAATAAATATGTTTTTAACATTTTTTTCATAAATCTATTTACAAACTCTACCTGACATTATTATCAAAGAATTCAACTTTCTCTTTTTTAGCTAACATCGAGATATAATCGCCAAATGCCGATTGTGTTTTTTCTGATTGATAATCAATAAAGACCTGAGCTTTTACCGAATCATACGGAGCATCTTTGTATTGCTTATCTTTATTTGCCAGATAATAATTTTTAACGTCATTGGTATCAATTTTTATCTGTGGCATTACTTTATCGACCACATATTTATTAATCAATAATTGTTTATTAAATAACTGCTGCTGTTTTTTTATTTCCTCATCGTCATCATAATTTTCTCTGACCGCAGCATGATACAGAAGCTCCATCCCGACATGCTGGTGCATAAATTCTACTTTTGCCTGTGGATTTAGAAATTGTCTTTGGGATTCCGGTGGTAGCTGCTGAATACGGTTATCAATTTCCGACATATAAATCGGAACAGTCCCAACTTTGGCAACAACAACATCTTCATCATTTTGAGGACCGGCATCAAGATTTACGATTGCATCAAGCCTGCGTTTGGCATCAACGACATTCCCCATTTTCTCTAATGAAGCAACTAATTTACGTGATGCTTCTGCGCTGAATGGAGCATCAGGATCAAGAGATTGTGCTTTAACATAATAAGCAGCGGCATTTTTATAATCTGAAATGTTTTCGAAATAAATCCGTCCAATCAGATAATTTAGATTTGCACGTTCAGAATTGTTTACATATTCATAGTTCAGAACTTTTTTGTATTCATCAACCGCTGCTTCATAAAGACGATTTTCTCTAAGCTCCCCGGCTAATTTTTTATGTCGTTCAATAGTGGTGGTATGATCTACACTGTTGTTGCAGGAGGACAAAATACTTAACATAAGTAGTAAAGAGGTAATAATAATTATAAAATTCCTATTATTCATAATTTAATGCCTCTTCTCACGCATCTTGAAGAAATTAATCAGAGGGACAATGTATGACTGGTCAGTTCTGATGTTGATAAAGTCTAAATTGATAAGCTGGAATTCTCGTTTAAGCCTTTCAATATCTTCATCTGCACGGGCAGCAAATTCTCTTCGAAATTCTTTTGATCCGGTATCGATCATATAAACTTCATTAGTTTCAGCATCCTCAAGCTCAATCATTCCAACATTTTCAAATGATGTCTCTCTGGGATCAGGAATTTTGATCGCTATGAGATCATGTTTTCGGTTGGCAATCTGGAGGGGCTTGCTGTAATTTTCAGAAAGGAAATCCGAGATAAGGAAAACTACTGATTTACGCTTGATAACTTTGTTGAAATATTCCATCGCTATTCCGATGTCAGTACCAATCCCTTCCGGTTCAAAATACAGAATCTCACGGATCAGCCTTAAGACATGCGCTCTCCCCTTCTGGGGTGGAACAAATTTTTCAATCTTATCAGTAAAGATAATCAAACCGACTTTATCATTATTTTTGATTGCTGAAAAAGCCAAAAGTGCTCCCAATTCGGCGGCTGTTTCACTCTTAAATCTCTCTCTTGTTCCGAACTTTCCCGACGAGGAAGCATCAACCAGCAAAACTACCGAGAGTTCGCGTTCCTCTTTGAATTTTTTGATATAGGGATACCCGGTACGGGCGGTAACGTTCCAGTCAATGAGACGGATATCATCACCCGGTTCATACTTACGCACTTCCTCGAATTCCATCCCCTGTCCCTTGAAAGTGGAATGGTATTCACCTGAAAAGAGATCGTTGACCAGTTTCTTGGTCCTGATCTCTATGCGGCGTATTTTCTTGAGTATTTCCTTAGGCAGCATATTTTATAATCTTACGGTACTTCGATAGTATCAAACACTTTTGAAACAATAGTATCAGAGTTAATTTCTTCCGCTTCCGCTTCATAAGTAATCAAAATGCGGTGTCTTAAAATATCATGGCCGATCGCTTTGATATCTTCCGGAGTAACATAACCTCTCCCCTTAAGGAAAGCATGAGCCTTGGATGCTAAATTAAGATAAATAGTAGCACGAGGTGATGCACCGAATGCGATCAGGTCTTTTACCTCTGAAAGGCCGTATTTTTCAGGTTCACGGGTCGCAAAGATAATATTTATGATATATTCCTTGATCTTATCATCAATATAAATTGAACGAACTACATTGCGGGCACTGATAATATCTTCGGGAGAAATAACCTTTTCAATCTCCGGTAGTTCCGCTCCGGTATTTCGCTCCATAATCTCACGTTCTTCAGTAGGATTGGGGTAACCTATTTTCAACATCAGCATAAAACGATCGATCTGGGCTTCCGGAAGAGGGTATGTACCTTCCTGCTCAATTGGATTCTGAGTTGCTAATACAAGAAAAGGTTCATCTAATTTAAATGTTGTTTCACCAATTGTAACCTGGCGTTCCTGCATTGCCTCCAGAAGAGCTGATTGTACTTTGGCAGGGGCGCGGTTGATTTCATCAGCAAGGATAATATTGGCAAAGATTGGTCCTTTTTTTACTGAAAATTCAGCAGTATGGGGATTATAAATCATGGTTCCAATCAAATCGGCTGGCAGTAGATCTGGAGTAAATTGCAGTCGTTGGAATTTTGCCCGGATCGCCGATGAAAGAGTACTCACCGATAATGTTTTAGCCAGTCCGGGAACTCCCTCAATTAGAATATGACCATTGGCTAATATTCCGATCAGAAGTCTTTCGATCAAATATTCCTGCCCCACAATCACCGAACTCATTTGCCCTGTCAGTTTTTTTACAAATGATGATTCCTGCTCAACAAGAGCTTGAATTTCCTGAATATCAGTATGCATTTATCCTCCGTTTATAATTAAAACTATATATTACTAAAAAATTCTCTAACTTCGGTCTCAAGCCTTATAGTATCCCCAGGGGCAGAAACCACCGGGCGGAACTTATCCTGTTTGGCTTTAATAATCCATCCGGCTAATTTGTCACCATCTGATTTTGACAATCCGCATTCCATAATACTTTTTATAAGCTCATCATCATCCAAAGTTTCAACATTAATTAAATATTGTAAACTAACAAAATCTTTCAGAAGCTGGTGTAAGCCGTTTTGGAATATTTTCA
Source organism: Candidatus Zixiibacteriota bacterium (assembly GCA_030642845.1). Classification (GTDB taxonomy): domain Bacteria; phylum Zixibacteria; class MSB-5A5; order GN15; family FEB-12; genus DAOWMZ01. The sequence continues at coordinate 389 of DAOWMZ010000144.1, read as the reverse complement.
TATCGTTGCCAGCAACGTTTTTTAGAATATCCAAATCTTCGATTGCTTTTTCTTTAGGTGATTTCAGATCTTCTTTAGCTCCCTTTTTCTTAAGCCACATTAGGAAGAAAACAACTATCACAACAAATACTATGGCAATTACTGTTACGATTAAAATAATATTAGTCCAATCGGTCTCTTCAACCGGGACAGGATCATGAATCTGAACAGTCATCGCTTCGGTAACAAGTTCACCGGGAATGCTGTCTGGCAACATAACATAAGGGATATTTATCGGATCGATTGTCCCTTTGCCAGACGAGGTAGGGATCAAAGTATATTTGTAAGTTTTAACTGAGATTTCATCTTTCCCTGAACCCTGTGAGCTAATAGAGGAGGTGAATCCTTTC
>DAOWMZ010000083.1 GCA_030642845.1 Candidatus Zixiibacteriota bacterium | reverse complement strand
GAATAAAAAAACCTGCCGGTAATAAAACGACAGGTTTTTTAACTAATTTACAAATAAATCAACATTCCGGTTCTGGGCCGCCTTTGAAAACGTAGTCAACTAAATAGGTCAAATCAGCCACATTAATCTCGCCGGACCCATCAACATCTCCTGCTGAAAAGACAGGAGGTGGAGGACCACCTTTGAAAACATAATCCACAAGATAAGTAAGATCGGCAACATTGGGACCCAAACCATCATTATCAACATCTCCACCAGTACAGATACTGACAGAACCGGCTACTAATTCAGGAATAAATGTACCAGGTGTTACCGTGAAAATCGGTTGATAACTGCCATATGAAATGATTTCAACAGGATTAGTACCTTCAGTAGCTTCAGGAGAGATTCTAAAATAGAGGCTTAAAACTGATCCGGTATCAGGGGCAATATCCGGTGTGGAGCTTCCAACTGAAGAAATAATCTGAAAAGTTCCTCGTTTCAACCAACCGTCAGAGTGGACCTGCTGAACCAAATCAACATATTCAGTTCTTAAGCCAACAACCGAAAAAGAATCAAGATCAAGATCAAGATCACCATTCCATGTAAGAGGTATTGTCAGGATTTTTAGTGGGATATGATTATTAACAAAAATATCAACTTTAACCTGATTGCTGGGTTGTCCTTCAGCTTCGGTCACGACCATTGTATCAGCATAAACCCAAATATATTCATTTCGTTCTGTAATATAAGTTCCGTCTTCGGTTTCAATTGTAACTCTAACACTAAACAGGCCGGGTTCATCATATATATGAGAAGGATTCTGGACATCATCAACATCACCATCGCCAAATTCCCAGTTCCAGTTTAATACTACTTTTGGAGTTGTACCTGTAAACTGGACATCAAAGGGGGCTTTGCCAAAAAGAGTATCAGCAGTGAAGCTGACATTGTTTAACCAATTGCTAAGAATATCCTCCGTCCAGCAATGCATTCGTCCCCATTGTTGCGGAGAAAATTCATAACGACAGGGGCTGTAACTCATATGGTTATGCCATTCGGAGTCACCCCAGGGTGTATCTTCACAGGGATCATTACCTCCAACTGCACCACAGCTCCAATTTCTTGGTGCGGGCTCAGTGTCAGCACAGAAATCACCTCTTAAATCATTTTCGGGATGATTGGGGGATTCATAACAGGCTCCGCATTCAGCGACTTCATTAACACCATGAAAAGTATGCCAGAGTCCGAGGTTATGACCGATTTCGTGGGTAAGAGTCCGGTCGTTATAAGGAGGGAATTGAGTGTTATTCATAACTATACCACCGGTATTTGTCAGACAGACAGGATCCCAGGGGAATGTCCCGTATGAAAAAACAGAACCTCCAACATTAACCGAGGCAACATAAATATTGAGTTGTGAATCCGGTGCAATAGCATAAGCATTTTTCATTTGATTAAATTCATAGTTTTCTGTTAGATAACGATACGCTGTTGAATTCACAAAACGCATTTCATATTCGAATTGAATTCTCAATGGGAGGTAATGCGCATTTATATCTTCGACAGCATCAGCAACATTCTGTTCAGTAGCGGCTGTGTTGGAACCATCATCCTCGCGCATCACATGGAAATACATACGAATAAACTTAAATGGCTCGGTACTATCGGGTATGTTTAAATTTCTTTCTACGGGATCATCACACGGTCCCATTGGTGAACAGGCGTTGGCATCCTTAAGGTGGCCGTAATTTAAATCATACATTATCTGAGTATAACATTCCTCATCATTCGAACCGGTAGGATCCAATGGTTCAGCATACCCCTGACCATTGAAAAAAAGTAACAATAGAAATAAAGCTATAAGGGGCAGGTTTAGTTTAATTATTGAATTAAGCCATGACTTTTGCATTACATCTCCTGTATTTATAAAGCACTTATTTATTCTGTTCGACATAAAATACTAGACTCACTTTACATAAAAATTATTAATGAGAGCATTTTTACAATCATTTACTATAACTTATATTCATTTAACAGGTTCCCGCAGAACCACATATAAGTACATTTTGGCGGTACACATTGATTATTATTAACAATCAGAGGGTGGCGGTCCCCCTTTAAACAAATGATCTACAAGATAAACAAGATCATTAACTAAAATGCTGCCATCTGGAGGGACAGCGCAGTCTCCATGATCTTCGCATTCAGGAGCCGGTCCTCCTTTAAAAAGATAATCTACAAGAAAAACCAGATCATTTACTAAAACACTGCCGTCATTCGGGAAAACAACATCCCCTCTTATCTAACAGCAGGAGTTTGTTACATTAACGGTCAATGGATCTGACCAGATACTTTCAAATTTCCAGGGCCCTCTACATTTAAAAGTTATTTCATAGCTGCCGGTGTTCGTCCAGGAGTGGTTTAAATTCATTGATATTTCCGAATAGTATGGTCCCAGCCAATCAGATTCGTTGCCATCTCCCCAATTAACCTTATAATAAAACCAGTCTGATTCATTATCTAATGCAGAAAAAGTATATTCATAATCTGTATCAGGGAGAGAATTATCTTCTCCGGCTGGTATCCCTGCCGGAATAGGGGGAGTATTTACAGGTGTTCCATGAGAGACAGCCACTTCGATATGAATTTGAGCGTTTCCCAGCCAGTCCATTCCGACTATCAAACCAAGATCAGAGACTTCACGCAGACCGCAGGATTCTATCATATCACGATATATCTGTTCGTCAGTCTGTCCGCCAAGAACGACTTCATAGCCGCCATCCGCCCAACAGGTGGGAGTGCCATAAATATTATAAAAATCTTCAACCCTGACTCTGGCTTTTTCGTTAGCATCTCTGATAAGTGAAATAAAATGAAAAGGGTAGTCTCCTGAATTTTTAAGAGAATTAAGCATGTTGCTGGTTATTGAACAGCTTGAGCATCCTGTACTCGAACCATCTTCAACTAACACCGTATGAGTAAAACCGGGTGCTGTAATATTAGAATCAACTTCTCCGTTGGCAGCAGCAGCAACAGCATCGCAATAATAAGCTGTGAATGGGTTATAGCTGGGAGGGAAGGAGTAGCCCTGATGCGGGATGGCTTTAAACATGGTTGCAACTACCATTATATTGCTGCCCGTAATATCCCCGAACCCGGATAAGGAAGCATCCCAATCAAAAGAAGCATAGGAGCGGGAACCATCAGAAAGAATCAGAATAGAATCAAGAGCGAAATCCAAAAAGCCATAATGATAATTATTCCCCTGATCATCAAGCCAGCGAGAGACAGTCTCCACCACAAAAATGCGTAGCCATCCAATATATTCTTCAGGATCTGATTGAGTAAATTCTGAATTATCAGATGTTTCAAAAGTAATATCTGATATGTTATTGCTTTGGTATGTCTCGCTTAAAACGCTGTCGGAACATAACAAGGCAATAATAACCAATAAAAAAAATACTCTATTCATAAACATCTTTCTCAAGTCAAATCCCTTTCTCTCCAGTTTTCCAAACAATAATAAATTGAAAGCAGAATTCTAAAATGCCTGCCCAATAGAATGAGCAGGCATTATTATCAAAGGATATTTTTATATTAGCAATCGGCTGGTGCAGGTCCACCTTTAAAAAGGAAATCTACTAACCAGACAATATCATTAACGAGAATTTCACCATCGTTAGGTATACCACAATCTCCTTCATCAAGACATGAAGGAGCGGTTCCACCCTTAAAGAGATAATCAACTAACCAAACGATGTCGTTCACAAGGACTGAACCATCTTTCGGAATACCGACATCACCACGCAATTCACAACAAAACACATTGACATCTGTAACCGGTGACCAGGGAGTCTCGTAGTTCCAGACATCTCTGGCTTTTACCATTACACTATATGTACCCAGATCACTCCAGGAATAATGTTGGATACAATCATCACCCGAGTTATATGGACCCTGCCAGTCTGTAACAGTACCGTCACCCCAATCGTACATATACCAGAATTCATCACCTTCAGCATCAGTTGCACTGACAGTGTAATCATTAGATGAATTCCTTAGAACATCGGTCAATCCAGTAGGAGCAGCTAAACTGGCTACCATAGTGTTTACTGGAGTTTCATGGGAATAAGCTAATTCAATGTCGATTCCACCTTTAGCATCATTCCATTCAACGCCAACCAATAAACCAACATCGTTAACAGCACGTTGTTGAGTGGAAATTATCCCCGAAGCAATAGTACTTGATCCTACCATAACTTCGTAACCACCATCACCATAACTTGTGGGTAACCAGTAGAGGTTAAAATCGTCCATTCTTAAGTCTGCCACACCATTCACATCAACAATCATCGCAGCATAATGGAAATTATAGTTAGCATTATGATGAAGACTGTTGAGTACATCTCTTGCTGCCGGACAGCTTGGACACCAAGTGGCGGTACCCTCTTCAACAAAAACTGTATGAGTTGAGTTTCCAGTAGTCTTATTACTATCTACAAAACCTGCTTCAGCTTCACAAGCTGCGTCAGCATAATATGGGATAAAGGGAGCTCCACTCGGTGGATTTGAGTAATTTGTAGCTTGTGGAGTTGGATCTGTCAAAACAGCGATAACCTTCACATTGTCTCCGGTAAGTCCACTGTATGTAAAAGATCCTGACCAACGATTACGATCTCCACTATTCATTGTTATATATGTATCGAGAGCAAAATTGAGAAAGCCATTAAAATAAATTTTATTGTCATCAGCTCTCCAGCGAGAATCTGGCTCAACTACATAGAGCCTAAGCTCTGCTTCATAATCTTGTCGTCCTTCGCTATTTAAAACTGGCTGAACTGGTTCTGACAGTTTGTTTTCAACTTTCTGCGGTGCCAATGAACGATCAATCGGATAAACAACGTCGCCAAAAGCAACTGATGTCATCAGCAAGGCAAGAAATGTGACCAGTACAACCAGCCCGGTACATTTGCAAAGATTCATGTTAACCTCTCTCTTCTGTGGAATTGGGTTATTATATAATAAAACATCCGTTATTACCACATTGTATATTTATTTATAAGAACAAAGTTCTGTTAAAATCAAAAAGTATCACTCAGGGATAATCCGAATGAAAAAGTAGTACTTGAGTAATCGTACGCATCAGAAGTAGATCTGTTTTTTTTGTAATCAATTGAAATTGATGGTACAATTAAGATGCCATGGAAAGTAATTGGTCGATTGACATCTATATAAACTCGTGATAACCATTCTTTTCTATATTTTGTATCCTCTGGCTCGGTAAACCACTGAATTTCATAAACATTAATGGTATCTCCAAAAGGATCTATATTTACCACTTCTTTCATGATATTTTCAATCGTTTTCAATTTTGTTTTATCCCAATATCCGGCTCCAGCAGAAATTATCATGTGTGGAACAATATATGATTTCAACCGGAATACTGCAGAGGTACCATCATAAAACGATGACCAGGGGGAGAGGAAGCTGGTAGAATAATCCAAGATAACAGAATTATCCACACCTGTAAAATGGCGATAGGTGAATGTCAGGCTTACACCGGTCTTTTTACCAATAGATCTCGAGAAACGTGGAGAGATATGGAAGCTTTGAAAACTACCCTTTTCAAGAAATTCGTTGGGATCGATAGCATCAGGAATATAAGGGTTGATTGGATAAGTGGGATATTTAACTACATCTATTGCCTGCAAACTGGTGACACCGAAACCACCTTCAATATCAAGACTGTTAGAACCTGGTAAAGAAAAATTGACTCCGGTAAACAATTCATATTGGATATTATCAGCGTCAATACTCTCTTCGTCCAAATAATTATTATTAGTAAATTTGGCACCGGCTCTGAGATGAATAGTTGGTTTGTATTTATAGCCTATAGAAGCGCTTAAAGCAAAAATAGCATTATCATATGCTTTTACACTGTCGTCTTTGTATAAGACCCGATCAAAACTTGTATTAAAATAAAGATTAGTTTTATTTTCTGGTTTGGCTGGTATCCAGGTAGCACTAAAACCATATAAGGAATTAGTAATATCGGTTATTATAGTGTCATTCCTCTCATCTACACTTATAATTTCATCATACATGGTGTGTTTTAACGTGCCGGATAATTCAAGATTGGATATTGGGTAATATTTAAGTCCCAAGGCACCAGATCGGATAGGGGAGTCTGTCGCTGATGAATCATTCATGAGATTATCGGTTTGAGAATTATTCAGATCAAGCGAAACAGCAAAGTTGGCATAAACCGAAACGGAACAAGTGATAAAAATAATCAGTGTTATCGTAAGTTTGCTAAGTTTTTCTATCATAAGTTGCTTACTTTATCTAATGACATAATGGGCCAACACAAACACTGCCAAATGAACCGCCAGAGAGTCCATTATCTGGTCCAAATCCGTCAGATGAACTGAATCCTCCTCGACTGGTACACAGGTTTCTAACACAAAAACTATGTTGACCAAAAATTTCAGAATAGGGGGTGATATCCGAAATATCAACTTCGGTGATTGGCATCGATGAAAAGATACCTGTCCCACCGGTGATTTCGGTGTCATTAAACTGTGGTATTTCAACATCAGGAAAATCAGGAATACCATCGGAATTCTTATCTCCGATATTGTCATCCAGACCATCACCATCAAGGTCAATAAATATTATTTCTTCGGCGGTTAGATTGTGTTGAGGAGAGAAAACTAATAACAATAATATTATTAATAGAAGCAAAGATTTTCTCAACGGGTCTCCTCTCGCATGTTAGTACAGACAAATAGACACACTTCATCTATTTACTCAGTTAATAAAATAAGCATTTTTTATGAATTTCCAAGAAATATTTGAAAAAATAAAGTAAATTAGTCTATTATAGTGTACATATTTGTAATCATTTCTATTCTTGTCCATGATTGTAGTTTTGATTTTACTATGCATAAGTTGTTAAATTGTGTAAGTATTTATAAAAAATTCGAGAAATAAATCAGCAATTAATTATCTATGTTCCAGTGGCTGGCAGACGCACTCGTCTGCTGCATACAAGGTATGTTTTTGTGATATTGGACATCTGTTAGAGCTTTTCATGTAAATAATGGCAATTAATTATCTATTGACAACCGTCGATTAACTGATTATAGTTTGTGCCTGCAAAAGATTTATTTTGTAGGTCGAAACCCTTGTGGTTTCGACAAT
>DAOWMZ010000236.1 GCA_030642845.1 Candidatus Zixiibacteriota bacterium | reverse complement strand
GATCAGAGCAAGAGACCAAGCCAGTGACAAGAGTTTTGACACAACCTATTCTACGGATAATTTTAGTGAATTAAGAACTCGGGTTGGCATTGCAGGAACAGTAAATGATAACGCCCATATTTATATCCAATTCCAGGATAGCCGCGTTGCAGGTGAAGAAGCGGGCACATCCGGTGGACTAAAGGGAACTAACGAAGTTGATTTACATCAGGGATATATCAAACTTGATAATATCTTCGGAGAAGGCTGGGGCGGAATGGCCGGCCGTTTTGAATTTGTAAAAGGTAACCACCGTGTATTTGGTAATGTAGGTTGGAGCCAGACAGGTAGAGCCTGGGATGGCGGTACATTTTGGTACAAAAATGATGATTTTGAAATTACAGCTTTTTCATTGAAAGTCCTGGAATTAAGGGATATTACTTTTAACAGAGATATTGATATATTTGGTTTATATAGTACTCTGAATAAATTGAACCTGGACTTGTTTGCATTTTTAGAATACGACGCTGACACTCTTGGCTATGGTCCCGATATTAATCCGCTAACTCGTATTAATCTTGGAATGTACTACTATAGACAACATGAGCAGTTTGATTTTGTGATGAATGGTGCTATTCAAGTGGGTACTATTGGGGTTCCAATTCCTGACACATCAGAAATAGATATTTCCGCTTTCATGTTTACCTTTGAAGGTGGTTATAAGTTTGAAGGTGATAATAATGCCAGAGTAGCAATTGGTGTTGATTATTCCTCAGGTGATGATGGCGAAGATGAAACAAAATACAAAGCTTACACCAACTCTTATTACACCGGTCATAAATTCCGTGGTTATATGGATTATTTCCTCGGAAGTAATCAAGCTGGCTTGATTGATATTATGTTCCGTGCCAAGCTTGATCCGACTCCGGGCTGGACACTTAAAGGTGACCTCCACTACTTCACTACTGCTGTTGATTATATTAGTGATCTTGACGGTACCACTGAAACCAAAGATGTCGGTATGGAATTTGATTTCTCAGTATCTACAACAAGGGTTGCAGGAGTAGATCTCGTAGCAGGTGCTTCGGTATTCATGCCCAAAGAAGATTGGGTTGGAATGGATGACCCGGAAGTCGGATTTTGGGCTTATACTCAAGCAATTGTTACCATAAAATAGTCTGTTTTTTTCCATTTAAAGCTCCTTCAAAAGAAGGAGCTTTTTTTAAATATAATATCGATGTTGACAAGTTGAATGTGTATTTGTAAGTTAGATAAGGATTGTCACATTTATCCATTTTGACATAAGTCAAGGTATGCTTGTGAAAAATATATTTTAATCATATAACTAAATAAGAGAAAACAGGTTGTCAAATATACACCTTATGAGGAGATGAGGAGGTTAATGATGAGAGGTATTTTGAAGAATTTGTACATTATTATGGGAGTTATGCTGATCTTAGTGGCATTACCTGTATTGGTATTCGGTGATACTGATGCCCAGATAGCGGGTAAATGTATGACCTGTCATAAGGAGAAATCACTCGGTCTATATCAGCAGTGGTTTATGTCGCAACATGCCATGCATAAGGTTACCTGTATTGATTGTCATGGGGCAAAAAAAGGTGATAAGGATGGTTTCATGCATGAAGGTGCTTTGATAGCTACCCTTGTTACGCCCAAAGACTGCGGTACATGTCATGAAAAAGAGGCTAAAGAAGTACAAAACTCATATCATGCCACAGCCGGTGAAATCCTGGATTCAAAGGACGCTTATTTGGCTCATGTTGCCGGAGGTGAACCAGTTGCAATTACCGGATGTGAGAGTTGTCATGGTGGTAAAATCCAGATCGACAAAAATTCACCTAATATGCTTTCAAAAAAGAGCTGGCCCAATTCCGGAATTGGACGATTAAATCCGGACGGATCAAAAGGTTCATGTAATGCTTGTCATACCAGGCATTCATTTTCAATTGCTCAAGCCCGGAAACCCGAAGCCTGCTCCAAGTGTCATTTGGGACCTGACCATCCACAAAAAGAGATTTATGAAGAATCAAAACACGGCAATGCGTATTACACCCATGAACATGAAATGAATATGGATTCGGATAAATGGGTAGTTGGTGTTGATTATTTTGAAGCTCCGACCTGCGCCACCTGTCATATGTCAGCAACATCTTCAACTCCGGTAACTCATGATGTCGGGAAACGTTTAAGTTGGACTCTGCGCCCACCGGTATCAAAACATAAAGATAACTGGCAGGAAAAACGAAATAACATGAAAACTGTCTGCATTACCTGTCACAGTCAAACTTTTGCTGATGGACATTATTATCAATTTGATGCTCTGGTAAATCTTTATAATGACAAATTTGCCAAACCCGCCGGTGAGATTATGAAAATAGTCAAGGCACGCAAGCTTATGGAGAACCCAGCCGCATTTAGTAATGAAATTGAATGGGTCTACTGGGAGTTGTGGCATCATGAGGGTCGTCGGGCCAGGCATGGAGCCGCTATGATGGGACCGGACTACACTTGGTGGCACGGCATCTATGATGTGGCTCATAATTTCTATTTCAAGATGCTGCCTGAAGCTCGCAAATTTAACGACCCCGAGTTGAATGCGTATCTTGATAAACTGATTAAAGAAGACCCCATGCATGAATGGTTAGCCACTCCGACTGGAGATATTAAAGAAAAGATTCGGTCGGGCGAAATGCAGAAGGTTTACGAAAAACTATATAATAACAAATAGAGGTGCAAGGTGCTAAAACGATACTTGCACTTTATCAAAGTCGTTTCAAATAACTGGTGGGGCAAACTGGGAGTAATTCTGGCAACTTCCTCGTTTATTACCCTGATAATTCTTGAACTGGCACGTTTAGTAGGAATAATCACCAGCTCCTACGCCGGATTAGTAACCTATTTGTTGTTTCCAGCATTATTTGTTATCGGACTAATTCTGATTCCCATTGGCTGGTTTAAACTAAAAAAGCAGACCGGGAAAACATTTGAGGAATTATTAAATCAAGAATTTGATAAAGATGACATATCTGCCTCATTTTTAGGGTCAAAACTTTTTCGTTATATGGTAATCTTTTCAATAATTAACATAGTTTTTCTACTTGCCATAAGTTCGCAAATGTTGGGTTTTATGGATAGTGCCAAGTTCTGTGGAACCGCCTGCCATTCTGTTATGAATCCTGAATGGGTTACATATCAGCAGTCACCTCACTCCCGCGTAGCCTGTGTGCAATGCCACGTGGGCGAGGGTGCCGGGGCTTTGGTAGATAGCAAATTAAATGGCCTCTGGCAGATGGTTTCGGTGACATTTGATTTACTGGAAAGACCCATTCCTACACCTGTCCATCAGTTGCGACCCGCCCGGGAAACGTGCGAAAAATGCCACTGGCCGGATAAGTTTTATGGATCACGGCTGAAGACAATTGCTCATTATGATCTTGATGAAGCAAACACCCCTAAATATTCGACACTTAACCTAAAGATTGATGTCGGCCAGGAAAACAAGCGATCTGGAATTCACTGGCATATTGCCACTAAAAATGAAGTACGTTATGTTTCGGTTGATGATAAACGCAAAGATATTATCTGGGCTGAAGCAATACAACCTGATGGAAGTTATGATCGGTATATAAATCAAACCCTTACCGGTATAATGACTTCTCCCACTGATCCAAGATCTATGGATTGTGTTGACTGTCATAATCGGGCAACTCATATTTATGAAAACCCGGGAAATGCAATTGATAAAAAGATCTATGACGGCTTGATAAACGCGTCCCTGCCATTTATTAAGAGGGAAGCATTAAAGGCTATATCCAGTGGATATCCTGATAAAAATTCCGGTTTGGAAGGTATTAATAATCATATCTTAGGATTTTATCAGCGTCAATATCCTGAATTAGTTAGAACAAAAACATTTGTAATTGATTCGGCAATCACGGCTTTGCAGGAAATTTATTCCAGAAATATTCATCCGGAAATGAATATTACATGGGGTACTTACGCCAGCCATATCGGTCATACCGGTACTACCGGTTGTTTCCGTTGTCATAATAACAATATGGTAAACAAAGATGGTAATACGATTTCAAGTGATTGTGCATTGTGTCATTCTATTCTTTCTGATAAACAGAAAACTCCTTTTCAATATTTGACAGTACCAGACACATCCGATGTCAACTATGAGATGCATAAATATCTAAGGGATGAATTTCTTAATTCATTTTAAGATATTGATTAGTAAATAAATAATCCGATAGTTCCGGACTAAAGGATCAAACTGATAACAAAAGGCAGTTTTATTAACTGCCTTTTGTTT
>DAOWMZ010000016.1 GCA_030642845.1 Candidatus Zixiibacteriota bacterium | reverse complement strand
TTTCTTATCCATAGATGCAATCGGGACAAAAGGGTTTCCGGATATTTGATTTCTCTGTTCAATTGTTTGTGCAAATGATATTGTTACAACAAAAAATGCGCTGATTATTAAAATTATCATTCTTTTCATAAATACCTCCGTACCTGAATGTAAATATATACCATAAAGAGAATAATTGATTTTTTCTTATTTATCAACCTCCGAAAACTTATGCCTACCCTATTAATACATAGACGATTTATTATCATTTACGTTTAGTACGTTACAATAGCACACCCTTCTAAGTATATGCTCAATCTCTCTGGGTTCGGTATGAGCCGAACCCAGGAGTATCACACCATATCTTGAAAAACGAAAATGACACATCATACAATGCCTTTGAGAGAAAGACATAAGTAAAAAGGGATTGGGAACACCCATTTATGAAGCCAATTCTTCACCTTCCAAGAGTCACGCATAATAGTATATCATAAACCGTGCCAATTTGATTGGAATGCGAAAAGAATGCGATAAGCTACTGTGTAATAGTACAATGTGAAGAAAATAAAGATTAAAATCTAATGGGGGATTATTGATAACACCCCCAAAGGTTCGAGTTTTAGTTCGAGCAAGGTTCGAGGTGATTTTCGCACCCTTATAACTTGTTTAATTAAAATGAGATGAGATGTTTTTTATAGGTTCGAGTTTTGAATCGAAGTGGTTCGAGTGAAAATACTTATCTATAGTTATTTAATTTGAATAGGTCTTGAAATATTGTATTTTTTGATTCGTTTACGAATTGTTGTTTCGCTTACATTGAGTTGGCGGGCAACTTCACTTTGATTCCAATCTGCTTTTACAAGTAAATTCAGGAGTTGATCACTATCAGATTGAGGTTGGGATTCATTTATCAAATCAATCATCTTTACAATTGATTTATCGCTGGTGGCATACAAGCGTCTAATCTCATTTAGTAATTCTCTGACATTACCTGTCCAGTGATTCTGGCTTAACTTGCGGATCACATCGTTAACATGTTTCTTATGACCGTTAACATTAAATCCAACTTCTTTAATAAAATACTTCACCAGTTCAGGGATATCTTCTTTTCGTTCACACAGAGGTGGTAGATGAATAGGGTATCTCATTAATCCTATGGTAAAGATCAGCACGGAATTTACCATCTGATATTCTCTGTTTCAAATCAACATTTGTAGCGACAATTATACGGCAGTTGGTTTTTAGCTTTTTGCTTGAGCCGACCTTTTCATATTCACCTGTTTCTATCACTCGTAAGAGTTTAGCCTGTTGCTGGACAGGAATCTCGCTGATTTCATTCAGGAAAAGTGTGCCGTTGTTAGCCAATTCTACCCGCCCGACTCGATCTTTGTTTGCGCTGGTGAAAGCTCCTTTGACACTGCCAAAAAGCTCCGATTCAAAAAGACCATCAGAAAAGAGTGGACAGTTAAATTCCACAAAATCGCCTTCACGGCAACTGGCGTGGTGAATATAACTCGCTATCAGGTCTTTGCCAGTGCCAGTTTCGCCAGTCAATAGAACCGACATATCCGACTGAGCGACATTCTCAGCTATCTCAACCAGTTTTTTCATCTGAGGGTTAACGGCAATAATAGTCGGAGCACCAGATGCGATTGGTTTTAATTTCTCTTTGGTAGTTGGGTTCTTTAATGCTTTCTCTATTTTCTTTAAATAAGGTTTAACATTTTCAGATTCAAAATAGTCACGAGTCATGTAAAGCATAGCATGGCGCACACCGTTGTGATACAAACCACTCGTTGCCGCTAAATATTGTGTGACCGCTAATTCGTATCGTGACCCAATCAGTTTGAACAGGTCGATTGCTTTAGTGTAGTATTCTTTGGCCTTGTCCGCCTGGGCGGATTTGTTATCGTTGTCATTACGATGCTCAAGTTGAGCAAAGATTCTATAGCAGGCGGCGATTTCAACTTTCTCACCGATTTTCTCGGCAACAACAAGAGCTTCTTTGGTGTATTTATCAGCTAGTTTGTATTTGTTAGTTGCGAGATAGAGATCACCAAAAAGTCGTTTAATCTGAGAGATAAGAGCCGATTCAGGAGCAATCTCAAGAGAAATTTTCAATCCTTTTTTAAGAGCTTTTTCTTTGGGAACACATTTTAGGATGTTGATCTTTCTCCAATTTGCTACATAGATATACTCGTCCTTTACGCCGATATCACATGTTTGAGCTGTCCTCCCCTCTATGTTTGCACCTCCGTATATCCTACACTGAGAGATGAGATGTGGGGATGTAGGGTTTCTTACGTCGATGGCGTACACTCGGTTCTTATATCGATCTACAGCATTGGCGATATTACTATATACACAGACATTGGCGACGGACCCACCCTCCCATGTTCCAACTGTTCGTGGATTCCAACTATTGGATATGTCAACTATTTGAAGTCCACCACTCAAATCGGCGATATAGGCATAATCATCGGCTATAAATAAATTCAAGGCTTGCCCAGGAGTCTTTAGACTATTTACTAAAAGAGGGTTGCTTGGGTTCGTTACATCAATGATTAGTAATCCGGTGCCTGATGGATTTTGATGACTAGTTACCGCAAGGTAAGCATACCGTCCCCTTACAAATACATCTGCGACTTCTGCTTTTCTAACCTTGAATTCACCTACTAGTTTTGGTTTTGATAGCTTCGAAATATTGAATATTAATAAACCGCGAGGAGTATGTGCGAAATACGCGTAGTCACCTGATACATATACATCAGTATAAGCGCCGCTTAATCCGGGATTTGAAACATATCGAACCAAGCTTGGGTTATATGGATCTGCTACATCTATTATGCTAAATCCCCTTCCTCCCTCTGCCACATATGCCAAGCTTCTAGAGACAAAGACATCCTGGGCCTGTGATCGACCTTGTTCCAGATAGCTCCCCATAAGGACAAGTTTATTGGCGTCTTTGATGTTCATTACCTTGAATCCTGATCCACGGTCTGCTACATATAAACGATTACCTCTGACGAATATTCCAAGGGCCGCATCACCGGTATTGATGTCGGTTAAATATTCAATTGAGTCGCATTCGGGACGAGCATCCAACGACATAAGCATTACCAGAATAACTACTAATGGCAATGTTGATTTAATAGTAATCATCATCCCTCCTTTTTAAAATTGAATCATACATTCAAATTTCACTATTCCCATGAATTAAGACAGTATCAAACTCTTACTTTCCGCTAACTGGCAGGCAAATCCGTTGGCCACCATAGGCAAATCGCCTCATTTATTTTGACACTGCCACACTATCTCATTTAATATCATAAGATAGAAATTTCAAACCTCAAACGCAAATCTGAGTTATGTTATAGTCATTGCCGAAATCTGATTATGTTTGCTGGGAACTGGATTCATTTCCAGAAATAGCGGTTATAATCCAATCGAAAATTACAAAATGCCCTCTTTATCGTGGAGTACTGCTTCTATGTTAACATACACCCCTTTCTAACAATTTTCTAACATAATTAGCCAAAACAGGAGATAATAAGAAGAAACACCAGACACTGTGTCTCCCGTAAATAGTTGCTATTACTACGGGTTAGTGTCTGGTGCTTCCTGTTGTTCGGACTTTTGAACAGGCTCATAACCCTAATACCAGGTAATACCAGACAATATCAGCAAACAAGAAGAACCAACAGACAATTTCAACATACCCGCCTGAAGTGTTGATTACCCATTAATTCAGCCAAAATATACTAATTACTAAGATTAAAGATAATAGTATTATAAGAATTCTAGTGTTTTTCATAATTCACCTCTTTATTTTATTATAGTCATCTTTTTTGTAATTATCATGTCACCTGCTTCCACCCTATAGAAATATATGCCTGATGATACTAGTTCACTATTAGAATTCTTACTATCCCATTGGATTTTATGTATACCAGATTCCAGATCTTGATCTATTAAATTATTTACCCTTTGACCAAGAATATTGAATATCTCTTCTCTATAGAAAACAAGGAAACGAAGACTTTAAAAAAAACCGGTAATCATAATTAATGATTACCGGTTAAATACAAGATTCGTCAATGGTTTAGTTATTTAAGAAGGATCATTTTTTTGGTTTCAACAAAATCACCTGCTTCAAAATGATAGAAATAAATACCGCTTGCCACAATAACATTAGTCGAAGAAGTACCATTCCAAGTTACCGTGTGAATCCCCGGATCAAGATAATCGTCTACAAGAGTTACGATATGTTGACCCAATATATTATAGATTTTAAGATTGGTAAATACTGCCTCTGGTAAAGTGAAACTGATTTCCGTATTCGGATTGAAAGGGTTTGGGTAATTCTCAGACAAAAAGAATCGGTAAGGTATAGTACTTTCATCTTCCATGATTCCTTTATATGCCACCACTGGAGTCGATAATGGAACTTCTCCCGCATCGACAAGCTGGCCATTGTTAATCTTTTCTGCTATATCCTTGGCGGTCTCGTCGTTTGATTCATCAGAATCAATGATCAAATCGTAACAATGGGTAATGGCTTGTGAAACGGTGGCTCCGTCTACAGTAACGATGGTCGTTTGATGTAATTTGAGCGAAGCCACATTTAATAACAAAGTTACAAGGTGTTGTCGAGCTTTGATATTCATGTCACCACCGTTAGCGGATAAAAGAGCACGTAGCGATTCCAGACTGTCGGTTTGGTTGGCTGGTTGATCAACCTCAAATATAATCACAGGATGTTCGAGGTTATTGTTAAAATGTAAACGAATCTGATCCAGATAATTTGACATTTCCTCCAGACTTTCATGCGCGTTGCCTTTTCCGCTTAAATGTACATTTACCTGATGTTTCCAATACCCTTTGCCTCTTCGCGAATCCACAATTTCGATCTGGTCAAGATTGAAATCGATCACATTAACAGAACCGGATATAACATTAACCGGTTGAATTTCAGGATTCGCAATGAATCCCAGAGGAGTAACAACGGCTACATTATAATCTCCGGTCGGAACTTCTAAATAAGAATATGTACCAGTCGCATCGGTAACAGTCACTTCATATAACATATCATTCCAATCGAAGAGGTCGATTGTTACACCCAATAATCCACCTGATGGACCAAATATACTCCCCTCAATGATACCACTCCCACCGGCAGATGGAAGAGCCTTGAAATCAACTTGTGTTACCGTGCCGACAACCAGAGGGAGAAAAACCGAATCAGCAATACCGACCGAGTCACCATTGACATAAATAACCCAAGCATCAATTTCCATCGTTTCCGGACTTTCTATATCAATGGTGTAGTTTCCGTTGTCAAGTACGGACAACCTATATCCTCCGTTTTCATCCGAAACATCTTCATCCCATGTGTTTATTGATAATATTGCACCTTCAATCGGTATATCATCAGCATCTCTGACCGTTCCATCCACCACTGCTGCAAGAGAAAATTGCGTAAAGCTATATTCGGATGTGGTGTAGGCTTCAGCTACTCGGGCAACTTCCGACGGAGTATCCTCATGATAAACTACGAGGTTTCGTAAATCGTATGGTCCGTCCTCCTGATTTCCGTAAATGCGTCGCCCATCAAATAGTAGCCGAACCATTTGAGGGTAGTTTGGTAACATATATTGTAAAGTGGATGATGCTACTATATATTCCCCACTGACGCTGTATAACTCAGCACTGGCAGAAACATACCCCCCTTTAACACTGTTTATTTCGATATCAATTGCCAACCACCAGAAAGGCTGTATCCAGGAGTACCATCCATAATCGTTGAATGTACCTGTAACTGTAACGGATGGCGGTTCGAAAGTCGAAAAACTATATCCATAAGTAGAGTAACCCAGTTCTAATTCATCCAGTTTTTTTCCATCCGCATCTTCAATTACTATATAAATCAATTCATATGGGCCATTAACACCATGTTGATACACATACTTTCCGTCAAAATCGACGGCAACCGTATGAGTTCCAGCAGAAACTGACAGATTAGTTCTTGCACTGGCAATGTCTTCTCCTGCTTGGGATTGGAGCCATGCTGATACAAGATAGTCACCAGCCTGTTCAACCTCAATGTCTGCTTCTATAGTAAGAATATCATACTTACCATTTAAATTGGTGTCGGTTGCATGGTCGGTAAACGAACCGGTAAATCGGGCTACACGACTATCGAAATCGGTGTAACTATAGGAAGAGGTTTGAAATAGGGGTGAATCAAATGTGTAACCATCAGGAGCATATAGATTTACTTTTAGTGTATAGGGCGCGTCAATACCATAATCTCGAATTTCATTACCGTCGAACCTAATTGTTACAGTATTCGCTCCTATTTGCAATGTCGAGTTTTCACTGGTAGAAGAAAAATAAGTAGAGTCTGTAATGAGAAAACCTTGTACTCTATACCAGCCTGATTCAACAGTTTCCAGTGACACATCTACGGTCAAATAATCGAATAATCCGTCATTGTCGATATCTTCGCCATAGTCAGAAGCACCTGTAATCTCTCCGGTGACCTCTCTGAATTGAGTATGAACATATGCTGTTGTGAAAAATGAAGCTGTGTCAATAAGGGAGATGTTTTCATCAGTTAAACTCATGACTACCTGATAATTTCCGTCAAAGCCACTTTTATAAATATCCTGCCCGCTAAATTGGAGATCGAAGGTCTCTATACCAACATCGCATTGCTGAGAGAATACCGAACTTATCATAGTAGAATACATATGTGATCTTTTAGTTATTAGTGAGTCATTTGACATTAAGCGAGCCATAATTGTATAGTCACCTGCTATGTCTACATCAACATCTATCCCAATATGCAAATATTCAAATAGGCCATCACCATTAGTATCAACACCTGAATCGGATGACATATTTGAAATAAACGGACTATTATGCTCTTCGTTCATTGCCATTGTCCCGTTCAGAATATCTTCATAACAGGATAGCCCCCATAGCCATGTAGCTGTAGGACCGCTCAATATATGAATAAGATGACTTCCGTCGTCTAGTAAACCTGTTCCATTTGGATTGGGACCAATAATATTCCATTGTACATATTGAGCACTGGTAGAATATTTATCCCCGAAGGTTGGATCATAATATTTATACATTGAATTTGGTTTAGTGAAAGAGCCAATTACATGACTTCCAAACAACCATCGATCAATCACTATTGGATCCTCACAGGGATATGTGTTCCCATTAAGTCCATCCATTGAAGTGGCAGGCTTAGTAAGGAATCCTTCAAGGTATTCGCCTTTATATGGACCAAATCGTTCTGTATTATCCGACCCTAATAACGCACCTAGTTTTTCCCAAACTTCTGAGAAACTAAAACAGTTTCCTTGTTGGATTGCTCCGTCAACTAATGACATCCATCCAGGGTGGAGATCACGATACAACCAGTGGTTTTGTCCGTAATAGTAAATCCCCGCATTAAGACCGTCAACCATACTTACTTCGGTATTCGCGGGTGAAGCCCAGTTAACGGCTTTATCCAGCCTATTAGCTTTAATCTCTGAAGCTATAAGATTCGGATTATCCCAGGTTACAAACGTAGTTAAGCCCGGAAAATCCTGGTAGGAAATGTAATTACCATCATTGTCACGAATTTCAAAATAAAGCGTAAGATTATATTGTCCTATAACCTGCGGCATATTGATTAAAACTTCATTATTGGCATCAAGTAACTTATTACCTTCGAATGAGCCGCCTCCCCATGACTGAGAAGAGAAGTGCCAGGAACACTCCACCTGGAGTGGGGTTGATGGAAGCGCAGGAAAACCCTCCAATTCAACTTCCAATTTCGCCTTTCCAGCAACAGTTGAATTTCTCATTGCATCAGCGACTGGACCACCTTTCCATATGGAAAGGATTTCTCCTTTGTCATCGTAAGTTACATCCCAAATCAAGTCATCAATGTTTTCAATATTGATATCATCGAGAAACGTAATCTGTTTTACTTTGACTATTGTATCAGGATAGAAACGAACCGTGGCTATTACATCATCCCAGTCTGAGTCTTTCCAATCCTCAAAGTTTAATGACCACAGTGGACTATTCCCAGTGATCCTGGGATAAATTGTAACCTGATTTGGACCGGTTTTGGGGTTTTGATTATCTAAAGTAAACACCAATTCCGATTCGGCTTCGAACCATCCCAAGTCCCATTTGCAACCGACGCAGTTGCGAGCATTTGACGTTAGTGTCTGATAACTCGGGGAAGTCAATGCCAAAACATCTTCAAGGGATGATGTCTCGGTTTTCATAATAGTTAACTCAACCGTCCCGGATGATGGTAAAGTTATGCCATTCCCGGATGATTGTAAAAGAACCTGAAGCAGCGAATCCGAAGGATCGGGAACGCTGGCACTATCAAGCGGTTCATCAGCTAACACGGATGAACTTCCCAGAACGCAACAAAGCGTCACTGAAACCATAATTAATTGAAGCATTAGTCTTTTCATCGGAGCCCTCCTGATTTTTTGTAGTACTTATATTTATGTAATAAACAAAATAATTGCACCCACGATAACACAACACACAATAAAAATTAGAATTGCCTAATCATTAGATGGATCTAGTTTGAATTGAGTAAGCATACTTTTCAATCCAATTAAGAATTCATTCATACTACAACTCCGATCCCATTTTTAATATTAGAATCAAGAGTAAGTCGCCCATGATGGATATATTAATGCAGATAAATATACATAATACCCCTGACAGAACCTGTCAGTGGAAGTGAAAATAATCTAAAATATTTTTGGTTATTTTTTCTTATATTTCAATTTTACTGATAGTTTCATTCAGTACATAAGAAAGTTGCTATATTAGATAGGATTAATTGATTAAATATTATTCAATGAAAATTAAGACTATATAATTATTATTAAATTCGAAGTATTAATCTCCATTGTTTTATACTATTCTTTCCGTTTCCATTTCTGTTTCCAGGGTTTATTAATACTATATATCAATACTAACCCTATGCTCATTCCCACGTAATTTTGAAACAAAATCTGATAATTCTTCATAATTGTTATCAAAATTACCTCTTTGAATCACTTTGCCTAAACTATCAATCTCCGTAAATACACATCGACGTTTGTGGACATCAATGCCCAAATAGCTTTGTAACATATCCGCTCCTTGTTCTTAATAACCAAACAGTAATATATACTGTTTTGAGCGGACTTTTTATAATATCAGATTTATCAAAAAAACATTAATTATTTTGATTTTTTCAATTTTACAATATTAATAATGCTTACTAATTAATTCCCACATAATTTTTCTTTTTAATGTCTTTATTTCCGGAAATTCTTGACCCTTTTTTACTTTAATAATACTATCTTAAAGTTTTGGTCGAGGGTATTGTGAGCCATCAACATAACCATCAAAATGATAAACACCGGTTTCAGAACATATTTCGCCCTCTTCAAATCGGTCACCAATTTTAATTATCATAGAACCCCTAAAGATTAATATTAATAATCACATCTTTGTAAATAATTCATAACCGAGACACCCTTACATCCAAGAAGCCTCCCCCCTTCTCCATACTCTCGATACGAGTATAATATATCTCACTGCCAGTTTCTGTCAGTTATAGGGAATATTTTTCTAATTTTTTTCAAATGTGACCATCAATATATCATCAATATTATAATCCTCTAAGTTTTTGGCATGATCTGAGATCTTCCATCTATTCTCAAATATTATATCAGGATTCTCGATGAATTCAATATTATCAGATATGTTTTCATCATTTAGTGTAACATTTATTTTTTTCTTAAACTTCATAGCAGAATAAAGTAACAATGATGTTAACAGCTTAGAATAATCCTCAGTTTGATGATTATTATCAAAATAGACATTAAAAGATTGAAATATTTCTTCTAATGAATATTTTTGTTTTACTAATAATGTTGTTATTAATTTATCTATTTTCACTTTGTAAGAATTATTAACTAATTTAAACAAAGATTTTAGACTTACAATTATCAAGATAATGTCATCAAGATCATTAATATCATTGATTTCAGTATCCCTGTTTAGACAATAACCTCCCAATTCCTTATCATAATATATTGGAACATTTATTTCAGAGAGTTGATTTATATATCTATATGCAGTCCTCTCAGACACATTACATACATTTTTAATTGTATCAATTGTAATAACTCTTCGATTGTGAAATAGATTATAGAGTAATATTTTCTTTTGAAAACTCTTCATAATAATAAAAAAGAGGGAATAAATCCCTCTTATTCCTATATTTTAACAGTTACTAACCACAACAACATATCAAGTATTGACATCTCATTTTCTTGTCGGTTTTCTTCAGGTCCTGATAATGTTGTATCTGATGTTTTACCACCCTCAGGTATTGAATCTGGTGGGGGAGGGAATGGATCTCCATCAGCATAAGCTGTAACAGGTGTTCCAATTGTTCCAATAAAGCTTGTTGCAAGAAGATAGATACAAAAGCTTACAATTAAGAATGTGAATCGTTTGTTTTTCATCATTTGACTCCCTTTGTTTTGTGTTTATTTACAAAACAGAGTTAATCAAATTCCATGCCTGTTTAAATCAGCCTACGCATTCTCTTGTATCTTGTAATACTACACCGCATTACATCAATTGATGGAATTTATAAATAGAATTGATTGACGAATAAATTGACAGTCTTCGCATTCAATAAATGTTAGTCTATTAAATCAAATGCGATACGATTGACAAATATAGCAATGATTTTTGTCAGTTGGTCATAAAGGAGCGGTTATATATCTTTTCGAATATTTAAAATTTTAATTTTATAATTCAGAGTTGTTCTTGGCATTCCTAATGCTTCTGCTGCTTTAGTGATATTTCCATTATATTTATTTAAAACATTAATGATTTTTATCTTTTCTATTGATTCTAATTTTTTCTTATCATCAATGGCAGGTACATATTCTTTAATTGTAGAAGGTAATTGTTGAAAATCAATTTTATTCCCACCATAAAAGATACAACACCTCTCAATAATATTTTTTAATTCTCTAACATTACCCGGCCAATTATAAAGATTTAATGCTGTTAAAGCATCTAAAGTAAATACAGATGAATTTAATCCCTTTCTATATTTATTTAGAAAATAATCAAGAAGTATATTAATATCTCCTGGTCTATCTCTTAAAGGAGGAATATTAATAGCAATAGTATTAATTCTATAATAAAGATCTTCACGAAACTTCTTCTCTTTTATTAATTGTTCAATATTCTTATTTGTTGCATAAATATATCTTACATCTGTAAAAGCTGGTTTATTACTTCCAACTCTATAATACTCTCCATATTCAATGACTCTTAAAACCTTAGCTTGAATGTATAATGGCATATCCCCAATTTCATCAAAAAAGATAGAACCTCCATCTGCTGCAGCAAACTTTCCATCTCTTTTATCTACCCCGGTTGCAACATTTTTTGAAATCCCAAAAAGTTCACTTTCAATTAGAGTATCAGAAATAGCAGCACAATTTACTTTAACTAATGGTTTATCACTTCTATTACTTAATTTATTAATATTGTTTGTAATTATTTCTTTACCAGTACCACTTTCACCAATTAATAAAACAGGAGCATCTGTCATTGCTATCTCAGGTAATCTACTAAAAAGTTCTTTCACAACTGGATCTTTACCAACAAAATTATAATAATTATCTTGAGAACTAATTTCTGCTACCAATTGACGATTTATTATGCTTATATCTTTAAAGTCCATTATTGATGAAAGTATATTGCCCAGTATAATCGCAATTGCTGAAACATACAAAATATCTCCTTCATCAAATAATGCTGGTATTGTATGATGATCAAGATATAGAATACCTGTGCATGAATCAGTAATCTTTAAAGGAATACATATAACAGATAGAATATTATTTTTTATAATGCTCTTATAGTTTTTTGTTCTTTTATCATTAACTGCATTTTCAATTATTAATGGTAATTGTTTAAGATCAACATGATCAGGAATAGATTTACTAAAGTCAACAATGTCAGCCAAGCTATCATCATCACAGTTTAATAGTGCTTCAATTTTTAGTTTTTTTGAACCATTTACCTTAGTAAGTAAGACTCCTCGTTCAGCACCAGTTTGATCAATCGCATACTGTACTACTTCCTGAACAGCTTCATCATGGTTTTTTAAATTACCAATAATTTTAGAGATTCCATACATGGACTTTATTATATCTAATCTCTCTTTATCTGAATAACTATTGGATTCTATTTTCTTTGTTAACCTATCTGATATTATTTTGTTACTTATACTCTCAGCGATAAATTTAGCTCGATTATAAAACTTCATCGCGATTTTTTCTTTTATTTCAGAATAATATATATCTGCAATTTTCTCACAAGTAATACATGCTAAATATTTCGCATTGATTTTATCAAATATCTTATAGCATTGTTTGTACTCATATAATCCATGGATGTTTTCTTCTTCTTTTAATGAATTTACTAAATAAGATACTGCGTTGAATAAGGGAGCCTTAGAGTCTTGAACAAAATCTCTAATTCTCTTAATGATATTTGTATCTATAATTACTTCAGAAGGTTTATTAATAACAATATGGTAAAAACATAATGCTGCATAATAGTTGTTATTAATCTCCAAGAACTTAGATAATAGAATAATTAATTTCTTGTATTTAGGAGAATCCCTATAATAGTGTTGGGAAAGTACATTCCAAAATTGAACTCTTAAGAGAGATGAATCATTACACAATGCTGTAAATATATTTTTTGCTTTTTCTAAATATAATTCACTTTCTTTAGCATCACTTTTATAAAATGATATTACAGCTAAATCCAGAAATGAATTTCCTTTAATATCATCAAACAATGGTGAATTAAGCATCTTTAATTTATTTAATATTATTTTCCTTGCACTATCTAAATCACCAATTTCTCTATATATCATATCAGTACAATGATAGAAGTTAATAAAATTATTTGAGAAATTATTTGATTGTATCAATGAGAGAGATTTAAATTGGTATTTTTTGGCTTCTCTAAAATTCCCAAGGTATACATAGGCATATGCCATATTAATACAAACATCAATTAATTTGATTTTATCTTTTAAATCATCAATATGCTCAAATGCTAATTTACCATACTTAATAACATCTCTAAACTCTCCTAAATATTTATTAACCAAGTGTTTCCCGTCAGCTTAATCCGGACAAGTAAGACTTGAAATTAAGTCATGGTTTTGTAGATTTGGTGATTCAGAGAGGAATTAATTATGA
>DAOWMZ010000297.1 GCA_030642845.1 Candidatus Zixiibacteriota bacterium | reverse complement strand
GCTGGCAGTACTGGTCTATTTCCGAAGCCAAATAATAGCTCTGATAAAATCATTATTTGATTCAAAAATGAAGCAAGAACGATCGATTATACTTTTTTTAATAATCGGAACTATCCCGGCCGGATTAGCCGGTCTATTCTTAAAAGATTATTTTGAACAGGCATTTGGGAGCCCGGCTTTTACCTCGGCAATGTTGATTGTAACCGGTTTGATATTATTCACAACCAAATTTGTTAAAAAGGGAGAGAAGCAAGTCTCTCTTTTCACGGCAATAATCATGGGAATAGGTCAGGCGTTGGCAATACTACCTGGGATTTCCCGTTCGGGGAGTACAATTGTCGCCGGAATGTTATTTGGTGTTAAACCATCGAAAGCTGCTGAGTTCTCATTTTTATTAGCTATCCCAGCAATATTAGGTGCGGTTGTTTTAAAAAGTGATGACCTTTTAGCAATAGATACGGCATTGATAGGACAATATGCGGTGGGGGCGATTTTTTCGTTTATCTTTGGATTGGCGGCTGTTTCTATGCTGTTAGCAGTGATAAAAAAGGGGAAACTTGAATATTTTGCATATTATTGCGTTGCTGTTGGGGCTATCGGTTTGTATTTTCTCCTTTAGTTATGAAAAAAATTCTGGTCATCCGTTTAGGATCGCTTGGTGATGTCATCCTTGCCTCGGCACCGATCCTGAACCTAAAACTTAATTTTCCTGATAGTCATATTACTTTTTTTACCAAAGAGCAATTCCGTCCGGTTGTGAATTGTTTTGAAAGTGTAGATGAAGTTGTAGTATTACCGTATTCATCAAATCAGACTGACTTTATTAGAACTCTAAACATGCTAGATAAAAATAACTTTGATGTCGTTGTTGATCTCCATGGAAATATCAGATCAATGATTACACGAAAATTTGTGACTTCATCACAGACAGTTGTCTATCCCAAGCGAAGACTCGAAAGATACGAACTTGTTAAAAATAAAAGCCGACCGCTATCTTATCCGCATACTATTGATTTATATAATGATTGTATCACGCAATTAGGCGGAACAGCTTTTGTCAAGCGTCCTCAAATGATCCCCCCTGAAATTGATGATGAAAAAATATACAATATAAAACAGGCTATGCCTGCTACGCCCGTGCTTGTTGCGCCCGGAGCGGCACATGAAAACAAGCAATGGCAGGTGGAACGATTTGTAGAAGTGGCCATTAGGCTGCATGAGACTCAAGGTGTTGGGATAATCTGGGCAACCACATCGCAAGACAAAGTTAATTTATCTCCGGAGGGGAAAATCCGATCTGAATATTACTCTGAAATAAAGGATTACCCGTTAGACAAATTGGCATCAATAATTTCTCAATGCAAACTGACCATTGCTAATGATTCCGGAATTGCACATTTGTCATCAGCAGTTGGGACTCCAACCATATCAATTTTTGGTCCGACTCATCCCGCTTTGGGCTTTTCTCCTCGCGGACTTTTTGATAAAGTCATTGAAGTTGATGAGAAGTGTCGTCCCTGTTCGCTTCATGGTAAGAAACCCTGTTTTAGGGAAGAACGTTTTTGTTTTAAGCGAATTTCAACTGACATGGTTTTTGAATCTGCTTGTAGTCTATTGAACTCACGTACTAATATAGAACCAGCCTTGCTGGTTGATAGAGATGGGACTTTAATTGTTGATAAGGATTACATCTCTGATCCGGATCAAGTTGAATTCATTGATGGCGGCATAGCCGCTTTAATGAAAGCAAAATTGCATGGCTTTAAAATAGTAATTGTCTCAAACCAGTCAGGCGTTGCCAGAGGGTATTTTGATATTGAAACAGTCGAAAAAGTTAACAGAAGAATACTTGAAATGTTAGCTAAAGAGGGTGTCATTGTTGATGGCATTTATTACTGTCCACATCATAAACAGGGGACTTTACCGGAATTTACAAAAATATGTAACTGTCGGAAACCATCACCCGGTATGCCGGAGCAAGCTGCACGAGATCTGGGGATTGACTTAAGAAAATCATGGGTGATTGGTGATAAGATTGATGATGTTAAATTAGGCATTGTAATGGGTAGTAAATCAGTTCTTGTCAGAACCGGTTATGGCAGGAAAGAGGAACAAAATCTGAATGCCAATTGTTTTAACAGCAGAGTGTTAGTTATTGATAATCTTCGGGGAGCGGTAGAAAAAATTATATCTCTGGAAAACAATGATTAAAACAGCGGCATATTCGAAAAAAATCAGCGAAGAAAAAGTACAATGCCTGCTTTGCCCGGCTGAATGCAGGCTTAAGTTTGGTCAACGGGGAATCTGCCGGTCTCGGTTTAATAAAGAAGGTGAACTTGTTACAGATAACTATGGTGAACTGGTTACGCTGGCAATTGATCCAATTGAGAAAAAGCCGCTTTATCATTTTTACCCAACATCTGAGATTCTTTCAACCGGTCCCAATGGCTGTAATCTGAAATGTATAAATTGTCAGAACTGGACAATTTCACAAACAAAAATAGAAACAAGATTCCTTTCACCTGAAGCTTTGCTGGAAGAAATTAAAAAAACTAAATCAATGGGTATTGCATTTACATATACTGAACCTGTGATCTGGTATGAATATATTATGGACACTGCTCCCCTATTGAAAGAAGAAGGATTTAAAACAGTACTGGTCTCCAACGGATATATAAATCCCGAACCGCTTGATGATTTGCTTGAGTATGTTGATGCAATTAATGTCGATTTAAAAGGTATCCGACAGAAGTTTTATAAAAAGGTATGCAAGGGCAGGCTTAAGCCTGTCTTAGATACTATCAAGAAAGTAGCAGGTTCTAAAACTCATCTTGAAATTACCAATCTTATTATTCCTACTCTTAATGATTCTGAAGAGGATATGATCAAACTGTTTGATTTTATTGCATCGGTATCGGATATGATCCCGCTTCATCTTTCCGCTTACCATCCCAATCATAAACTGAATATACCTCGCACACCCGTTGAGACGCTTCTCCGAGCGCGAGAATTAGCTCGTGAGAGACTTAAATATGTTTTTATTGGAAACGTAGCTATACCTGAAGCCAGTGATAGTTTCTGCCCTAACTGTAATAATAAATTGATTGAAAGAAACGGATATTACACTAAAATCCTTGGATTGGATAATTCGAAATGCAGTGTATGCGATACTGAAACGGGGATTATACGATAGATATAATATTAATTGCCGATAATATAATGATAAGGATAATATTTGTTAATAATAAACTAATATGATTCCTGTAGCGTCTATGAAATAGCATTGATAAAATATTGCTGTTACGTGAGTATATAACTTTATTTGTATTATGAATATTATTAGAACTTATAAAATTAAAATATTATTCCCTCTTGTAGTTCTACTGTTGATATTATTGGCTCAGTCGATCAATGCTCAGTATTACTTTGGTAAAAACAAAGTACAATATACCAAGTTTGACTGGCAGGTAATGACTACTGACCATTT
>DAOWMZ010000228.1 GCA_030642845.1 Candidatus Zixiibacteriota bacterium | reverse complement strand
GTCAATCCTGATGAAGTAGTAGCAGCAGGAGCGGCAATTCAAGCTGGAATCATGGGTGGGGATATGGACGACAAAGATATTGTTCTGCTCGACGTAACCCCTCTTTCACTTGGTATTGAAACTCTCGGTGGTGTAATGACTCGCTTGATTGAACGCAATACAACAATCCCGACGCGTAAAGCAGAAATATTCTCAACCGCATCTGATAACCAACCGGCTGTGTCGATTCATGTCCTTCAGGGTGAGCGTCAGATGGCCATTGATAATAGAACTCTTGGTAAGTTTGACTTGGTTGGCATTCCAGCTGCACCAAGAGGTTTGCCTCAGATTGAAGTTACATTTGATATTGATGCCAACGGTATTGTCCATGTCAGTGCAAAAGATAAAGCGACCGGCAAAGAACAGTCAATCAAGATTGAGGTTTCTTCAGGTCTTTCCGATGAAGAAGTCGATCGGATGGTTAGTAATGGCGAAAAATATGCTGACGAAGATAAGGATAAAGCTGATTTAATAAAAGCCCGTAATGAATCCGATCAGTTAATTTATCAGACGGAAAAGACTCTTAAAGAACATGGCGATAAAATCTCTGATGAAGATAAACAGAAAATTGAAGAGACTTCAAAAGCTCTTAAAGATGCTATAGCCGGTGATTCTCTGGAAACTATCAACAGTGCCAAAGAAGCTCTGATGACAGCTTCGCATAAGTTGGCTGAAGAGATGTACAAAGCAACCCAGGCTCAACAGGCTGAAGAAGGTGCTCAGCCCGGTGGTGATGCTGGTCCACAGGAAGAGGCATCAGCCGGAACTGAAGAAAAGAAATCTGATGACGGCAGTGCTGTTGATGCTGAGTTTGAAGTTGTTGACGAAGACAATAAGAAAAATTAATTATGTCTAGACGCGACTATTATGAAATTCTCGGGATCGACCGGGGTGCCTCTGAAGAGGACGTCAAGTCCGCATATCGTAAGCTGGCATTAAAATACCACCCTGATCGCAATCCGGGTGACAAATCTGCAGAGGATAATTTCAAAGAGGCTACCGAAGCCTACGAAGTTTTACGAGATCCCCAAAAACGCCAGCAATTCGATCAGTTTGGTCATGCCGGTCTGGGTCAGGGGGCTGGTTTTGGCGGATTTGGAGGTGGAGCCGGGTTTGATATTGGTGATGCCCTGAGAGCTTTCATGCGTGATTTTGGAGGTGGTGTTGCAGGTGGAGGAGGGTCGATTTTCGATGACCTGTTCGGTATGGGAGGAGGAATGGGTGGGGGTAGAAGACACCGTTATCGAGGCGAGGATCTCAGAGTCAGGATTCAGCTTACTCTTGAGGAGATTGCCACAGGTGTTGAAAAATCTGTAAAAGTAAAACGACTGGTCAAATGTGATCCTTGTAATGGAAGTGGTGTAGCTGCTGGTTCCAGCAGGAAAACCTGCCCCCAGTGTAAGGGGGGAGGACAGGTACGCAAAATATCCAAAACCTTTTTAGGAACAATACAGCAAGTTACTACCTGTGATATGTGTCGCGGCGCAGGTGAAATCATCGCTGATCCCTGCAAAAGTTGCAATGGTGAAGGACGTATCAGGGGAACCAGTACCGTCAAAATTAAAATTCCGCCCGGCGTATCGAGCGGGAATTATATGACGGTCGAAAATATGGGGAATGCAGCTCCCAACAATGGCGAATCCGGAGATCTTGTTGCAGTTTTTGAAGAGCAGGAGCATGAATATTTCACCAGGCATAGTGATAATATTGTCTCTGAAATCCCGATCTCTTTTACTTTGGCTGCTATGGGTGGTACTATTACTGTACCTACTCTGCATGGTGATACAAAAGTTAAAATCCCATCTGGTACTCAGCCCGGGAAAGTACTCAAACTCCGAGGCAAAGGAATACCCCGGCTTCATCATAACGGTCTGGGAGATCATCTTGTACAGATTATGGTTTGGATCCCTACCAAATTAAGTTCTGATGATAAAAATCTGTTGGAAAAACTATCTGTTTCGGAATCATTTAAACCTCCTAAGGGAAATAAATCATTCTTTTCCAAATTAAGAGAGACTCTTGGGGTATGACATATAACGACAAAATGATAACCACCGGTCAGGAAAGAATCAATGAATGATCAAACAGGTAGTACTGCTCAATCTGATCTTTTAGAAATTAAAATAGATATTCCAAACGATCAGGTGGATGTTTTTTGTGACTTTGTGACGGTTAATATTTGCAATGGATTAGTTTTGGAAGACGAAATTGATACTCTCTATACAACTTTGATATTTTATCTTCAACCGGATGATAGTGATAAAAAACTTGGAATACTCAATGGTTATCTTGAAAAATTCTCAAAGTCAGAAAACATAGATTTACCAAAGGTTATTAAACGCAAAATCAATAAGATTTCCTGGGAAGATGAATACAAAAAGAATGTTCAACCGGTAATCATAGAAGATCAAATAATTGTGAGACCTCCCTGGTTAA
The DNA here is from genome assembly GCA_030642845.1 of Candidatus Zixiibacteriota bacterium. Classification (GTDB taxonomy): domain Bacteria; phylum Zixibacteria; class MSB-5A5; order GN15; family FEB-12; genus DAOWMZ01. The sequence continues at coordinate 1,907 of DAOWMZ010000228.1, read as the reverse complement.
GCAATACCAATGAGTATAAATATGATATTGTCATCGAGTTTAAAATGGCTTTTGGAACTGGCAAGCACGAAACAACTCGTTCCTGTTTGAAGTTGATGTTGGAACATTTTAAAAATGGTAATAAATTTTTAGATATGGGCTGTGGTTCGGGAGTACTTTCTATTTTAGCTGATCAATTGGGGGTAACATATATTAAGGCTATTGATTATGATGTGGTCGCTATTGAAAATTGTAAGGAAAATTTTAAATTTAATAACGTATCCGCACCTTATGATATTTTGTTTGGTTCGATTGAAAAATGTTCTGATGATAAACCGTATGATTTTGTTTGCGCTAATATAATCAGAAGCACCATTTTGGAAATGATTGATAAACTTATTGAAATAACAGCAGATGATGGTGTTCTGCTGCTCTCCGGTTTATTACAGCCGGATCTTGATGAAATAAATGCAGCCTTGAAAAGAAACAACATTTCTGATATATCAGTTTATCCTGATAACGAATGGCGAACTCTAATAATTAAAAAGACCAGCTGATGCAGACGCACCTCTTTTATGCTCCTCCGGAAAATCACAATATTGACAAAATAACCCTGCCTGATACCGAGAGCCATCATGCCCGCAAGGTACTACGGTTGGACAAAGGGGAGCCGGTGATAGTTATTGATGGATTAGGAAATGCTTATCGGGGAGAAATTGCAACAGGTAAATATTCCAAAAAGACAGAAATTGCCATTCATAATAAGATTCGTAATTATGGCGAACCAAATATTCGCCTGACTCTGGCCGCCGGTTTGTCAACCAGGTATAAATTTGATACTGTTGTAGAAAAGGGGACAGAACTGGGTGTCAAAAGATTTGTCCCGTTACTTACCGAAAAATCCAAAGTGAAAATGGATAATGATAAACGTAAAAAATCCAGAATATCCCGATTAGAAAAAGTTGCTCTTGCCGCAACCAAACAATGCAGGCGTTCTTATCGGCCGGATATTGCAGCCCCTTTGAATTTCAAGGAATTTATGAAAGAGATAGATCCCGAAAGCCTGAATCTTATTTTTCACCCAGGAGAAAATGGGACATTATTCAGTAATCTTGAATATGATAAAGAATATCGAAGAGCCTGTCTGTTAGTTGGCTCTGAATCCGGGTTTTCCAATACAGAAATATTGCTGGCTAAGGAAGCTGGATTCCAACAAGTGGCTCTGGGTGAGCGGATTTTGAGAACCGAGACTGCAGGTCCGGTAGTTTGTGCCCTTCTGATGAATGCTCTTGGTGAGTTGAGTTAAATCAATTTTTTCCGATATATAATATATGCAAAATTTGTTTATAATATGGGTCTGTTTGTTTGGGCTGGTGGTAGGCTCATTTCTAAATGTTTTGATTTATCGCCTTCCCCTTGGAACGATGTTAAAATCAAATCGTTCGGCTTGTACAAAGTGTGGTATTCAATTAAAATGGTATCACAATATTCCAATCATCAGTTATATCTTTTTATTAGGTAAATGTGCTTTTTGTAAGAAGGCTATTTCAATCAGATACCCATTAGTTGAGCTATGTAATGCCATACTTTATCTGTATTTTTATCTTACATTTGATTTTTCTTACAATTTTATCATATACTCAATTCTATCCTCAATGCTTCTTGCAATTATATTTATTGATTATGACCATCAAATTATACCTGATAGTATTACTCTTCCAGGTATGGTTTTGGGCTTAGCTACCTCATTGTTACCGGGAGGAATGGGGATTGTGGATTCTCTGATTGGTTTGCTTGTTGGCGGGGGTGCATTGTATTTCATCGCTCTATTAGGGGATTGGTTGTTTAAAAAAGAATCAATGGGCGGGGGTGATATAAAAATGGCCGGAATGCTGGGTGCATTTTTGGGGTGGCAGAAAGTGCTGCTG
>DAOWMZ010000329.1 GCA_030642845.1 Candidatus Zixiibacteriota bacterium | reverse complement strand
TGAAGGATTTTTCGATAGCGGTTCAAAGGTGGGTGCACATAAATATAAAGCCACTCTTGAAAAAGAGTGGCTTTTTGTGGCGTAAGTTGTTGTATAGTAATGATATGAGCGTATTGTTGAGGCTGCAGGGGTTTCGACTTATGAAATGGAACTGCCAGGCACAGAATTAACCATGTTCCGCATAGAGAGTGGCCTTGTGTCGCCCTTTTACGACAAATACAGCGGAGACAAGCCCCACTACTACGCGTATATCGGTAATTAAGAAAATACTGGAAGACATATAATTGTCATCGCTTGAAAATAAACTAATTGATTAAAATCAAAAAAATATTATATTAAAAAGAAGGCAAGTGGCTCAATTTAGATATAATTTACTTACTTTGTTTTGCCTGATCGGATGTCTGCAATAATGATAAAAACATCTTAAATGTGAAAAACTGCGTTTAAGGGTGAATTGCGTCTAACATAAATTCAGATAAGGAATTGTCTAAACAAAAAGAGAATTTAATTAATAATTTATATATTAGGAGTCTTAAAATGTATTCAGCCGGGAGTAAAAGGGTAGTATCCTATCTATTTATCGCTGTATTTGTCGTTTTTTCGGTTAATTCTGTTTATGCAGAAAGAGCTACTGTTGAAGAAATGAATCTGGTATGCCAGAATTGGCTAAGCCATAGAGTCTTCCAGAGCGGTAGTTGGGCCGGAAGCGATAATCCAAAAATATTAAGCATTGATGAAATTAAAGAGGGCAATCAGGTTATTGGATTATGTTACAATATAGCACCTAGGGGTTATGTGATTGTGCCGGCTCTTAGGGAGCTGCCTCCGGTAAAAATGTCTTCCGAAGATTGTAATATTGACATCAATAAGACTAAAGGTATGGCTCAATTGATAAAAGATGTTCTAAATCACAGAACAAAAGCTTTTATTGAAATGTATGGGAATATGGAATATGTGGAACCTGCTGAAGAAGGAACTCTTTTTGGAGGTGCTCATAAGGGTCAATGGGATAAATTCTCTATGAAAAGTGAAGAGTTTAATTCGACCCTAACCAAAGCATCTATTCTTCAGGCCGGTCCTCTTCTAACTGTTTCCTGGCATCAGGGGGCACCGTACAATAGTTATTGTCCTTTAGGCTATGATGGCTACCGGACTGTTGTCGGATGTGTTGCTACTGCTGCCACCCAGATTATGCAATATCATCAATGGCCTCCATTTGGATATAGCGATCATTCATACTACTGGAATGGTGATAACTCCTGTGAACCCTACACCACTCCGGGTGCTGGTTTATCGGCTGAATTCTGGGATGAATATGATTGGGCTAATATGCCCGATAAATGCACGACTGACAGTTCCGCCGCGCAGCAAGCCGCTGTTGCCGAGTTTAATTATGAAACGGCTGTGGCGTTTGAGATGGATTTTGGAGCATGCGGTTCAGGCATTTCGATTAGTGATATCCCGTTTGTTATGAATGCTTGGGAAGAAAAATTCAGGTATCTTGATCAAATGGAAAAACATCAGCGTGGTACATATACTTCCGGACCTTGGTTTGCCCTGATTCAGGAACAAATTGATCTCAATCAACCATTAGAATTTTTTATGACCAGTCATGCGGTTGTCTGTGATGGCTGGCGGGTTGAAACTTCTCTGAATCAGTACCACTTAAATTATGGATGGGATGATAACCATACCACCTGGTACACAGTTGATAATTATTACTGCCCTGCTGATGGAGGATGTAGTCAAAACGAGGAATTTGTTGTTAAAAATATTTTACCTAATAGGGGTATAATGCTTGAGGCGGATACTACTTTTGGATGGGTTCCCTTCGATGTCAACTTTACCGGAACATCGACTCATTCGGTCACAACCTGGGATTGGGATTTCGGTGATAGCCAGGTTGGAAGCGGTGCAACACCATTGCATACATATATCGAAAACGGAATATATGATATTGGCCTGGTAATTGATACCGGCGGGGATACGCTTTCGATCAACAGGGTCGAATATATAATCGCTCTGGCTGACACATTGGTAGGACCGGATCAAAATAGTGCAGCAGGAGAGCGATTGGAAATAACGGTTATGGGACGAAACACCTGCCCTCTTAATACAATGTATATTCCTCTTGAAATCGATGGAACCATAGATATGGATTATGATTCATTCTCTACTGCCGGCTGCCGGACAGAATATTTTGAAATTCAGTCACGGATATATAGTGACTCATGGCTCAGGAGGTGGGAATTTAAGTTAGTATCCTCTGCAACAGGAACGTCACCGGATTTGGATCCCGGCTATGGTGAAATTATTAAATTCTATTTCACTATCCCCTGGGGTGCCGTTTCATCCCAGATTGATACGGTAAGGTTCGATGGTTTTACCACCCACCAACCGATATTTATCAGTGATTATGGCACTTACACTCCCATGATTGAAAATAGCGAAGTTACACTTGGTTGTTGTGCATTGCGTGGCGATGTCGGTATCCCTAAAGACATGGCCGTTCTGGTAAATGATATTGTTTTTCTCGTTGATTATATTTTTAAAGGTGGTACTGCACCTACCTGTCTGGATGAAGGGGACTGCGCCATCCCGCTTGATGGCAATATTCTTGTAAATGATATTGTCTGGCTGGTGGATTATATCTTTAAAGGTGGTTCAGCACCGCCGGATTGTTAATTATGAGTTTTTGATTAATATTTAACCCCTCTGAAAAAGAGGGGTTTTTTTATTTGCAACACACTAAAACCCTATAAAATTTATACAATATCTTATTTCTACCCCTTAATCATGCCTGAAGTTATCCTGTTAAAAAAATGGTTTATTCAAACTGCTTTATCATATTTGGGGACACCTTATATTTGGGGCGGGGATGACCCTTCAGGGTTCGATTGCTCCGGATTTGTAGTAGAATGCCTTAAATCTATTGGTTTTATTGGTGAAAATGAAGATTATACAGCTAATAGGCTGTTCCAAAAATATAAAAGTAATCAAATAAAATCACCCAGAAAAGGGGCTTTGATTTTTAGATTGAATCAGGATAGCCATGCTGAGCATGCCGAACATG
>DAOWMZ010000176.1 GCA_030642845.1 Candidatus Zixiibacteriota bacterium | reverse complement strand
TCATTTTTTATACAGATTTAAAATTTAAAGTTAAGAAATTCTGTTCAAAAAAAGTATATTTGACTTACTGAAAAATATTCAGTAAATAAATACAGATGATCATTATTTAATATAGAGTAAAAAAACAAACGACCGAAATTTAAAATATGAAACGTGAATATATATTAATATCATTGTTCTTCTTAATGACGGTAATCATTTTCTATCTGTTTTATCAGCTAATCATTCCGTTTTTTATACCTATCGCATGGGCATCGATTTTTGCAATTATTTTCTTCCCCCTCTATGAAAAACTTTGTTTAAAAATTAAATCAAAACGGTTAGCATCAATAATAATGTGCCTCTTTATAATTTTACTTATTATTGGACCACTAACATACTTGTTTATGGCATTGATACAGGAGGCTGCCGAAGCAATAACAAAAATCAACACTATGTATCAAAACGGTGAGTTTGATGAATTTTTGTCAACAAACCTGCCAATCTTTGAATCTTTAAAAGAAAAATTCTCAGGCTATTATGACCTGTCACAGATTGATTCTAAGGAAATTATAAAAAATTCTATTGATAAAGTAAGCAGTGCGATATTCAGTCAAACAAGCTGGATTATTGCCAATGCCACCAAAGGGATATTTTATTTCTTTCTTATGGTTTTTACTATGTACTATTTCTTCAGAGATGGAGAACTTTTAATCGGCAAAATTAAAAGACTGATGCCATTGACACCAGAGCAGATAAATTTAACTTTCAAACAACTTCGCGAAGTCACTCAGGCTACCATGTATGGCGGGGTGGCGGTTGCATTGATTCAGGGGATACTGGGCGGGATATTATTTTTTATCGTTGGTGTTCCATCGGCAATATTCTGGGGAGCAATTATGGCTTTCCTTTCTATTATTCCTTTTATCGGAGCCTTTATTGTTTATATCCCGGCTGGAATTATTCTTATAATCGGCGGACATTATATCGCCGGTCTTATCGTAATCGCCGTAGGGACTTTAATTATCAGCCAAGTTGATAATGTTCTCAGACCGTATTTGATCTCCGGTAAAACTCACATTCACCCGCTCTTACTTTTCTTTACTATTATGGGCGGGATATATTTGTTTGGTTTATTGGGGATTGTTTTAGGTCCGATGATTGCCGCTATATTTGTTACTATTCTAACAATACTTGAATTCAAACTTCACCCCCAGGATGACACTCCGAATTTTGAGTAATAGAATTTTTTATTTTCCTGTATATCAAATATTAATTTCCCTTTACTAAATTGTTATTTATATTTTTATTTATGAAAATTATCCTGTCTCATTTAATGGAGGTATAAATGTTATCAACAAAATCAAAATTATTTATTTTCACCCTAACAATAATCATACTGTCAACAATGACAATTTATTCATCTGTTCATCCATCTTATTCTAAAAAAGTTGTTATCGATACAATGCCATTTTATCCTGATGCTGTTTATGATAAAACAACTCCTAGACCCAATGATTATTTTACGAATAAAATCGGTGAGTGGCCGGTTAGATATTATGAAATAGAGCCTTATTTAAATAGAGTTGCCATTTCTTCATCACGTGTAATAGTTGAAACTTACGGACAAACTCATGAGGGACGAGATCTTTTCAATGTGATTATTTCATCGGAAGCAAATATTGAGAGGATAGAATCTATCAGGGCTGATTTGAATAAAATTTCTAATCCGGAAAAGATTTCAAACATCCAGGAACTGCATAAGATTACAAAAACATTACCTGCCTCAGCCTGGCTGGGTTACTGTATCCATGGCGATGAAATTTCAGGGGTTGATGCCGCTATGCAGTTAATTTACCATCTGGTAGCTGCCCAGGATTCGACAACTTTACACCTTCTGGATAATGTAGTAATAATAATTGACCCAACTCAAAATCCTGACGGTCGCGAAAGATATTTATCAATGCTGCAAACTTACAAAAGTTTTATGCCTAATTATGACCGTCATGCTATGCAACATCAGGGCGTATGGCCCTGGGGCAGAGGAAATCATTATTTGTTTGATCTAAACCGAGATTGGATTTTGAATGTTCAACCGAAAACCAAAGGAGGGTTGCAAATTTTTTTGAGAGGGAATCCTCATTTGGTTATTGATGCCCATGAAATGGGATCAAGTGACAACTATCTTTTTACTCCTCCGCGGGAACCGATAAATTTTAATACCCCCAGTAATGTTAAAAAATGGTGGAATCTGTTTCATAAAGATCAAGCGTCCGCATTCGATATTCGCGGGTGGCCGTATTATATCGGAGAATGGCACGAACAATGGTACCCGGGATACGGTTCCGCCTGGGCTACTTTTACAGGAACGGTCGGTATCTTATATGAACAGGCAGGTGTCGATGGCATGTTTGTTAAACAACCCAATAACTATATTTTGACTTATCATGAAGCGGTTAATCATCAGTTTACATCATCAATTACTAATCTTTTTACAACTGCCAATAATAGAGAAAATCTATTAAACGATTATTATCAAACACGAAAAAAGATTGTCAATCAAGGCAAAAGTTCAGGTTTGCAATTCCTTTTTAAACCGGACAAAGATGAAATTAAAATGAAAAGGTTTATTGAAAATTTAACTACGCAAGGTATCAAAGTAGCAAAAGCGACAGGAAGCTTTATCGTTACCAACGCTATTAATATTTTTAATGAAAAGCAATCATCGGTTAAGTTTCCAGAGGGAACTTATATTGTCAATACTGCTCAACCATCCGGTGCTTTAGCTAAAGCGGTACTTGAATTTGACCCAAGATTATCTTACGAATTCTTAAAAGAAGAACGACGGGAACTTGAAAAATATGATGAGTCGAAAATGTACGAAGTTTCCAGCTGGTCACTTCCTTTGGCTTATAATATTGATGCCTATTGGACAACATCAAAATTCAAAGTCAATTCCGATGAAATTACCAAGGTTCAATTATCTTCCGGTTTACTCAACAACCCGGATGCGGATTTTGCTTGGGTGATTGATATGCTCGGTGAAAAAACATACAAAGTATTGAATCGTCTGTTTTTAGAAAATCTTATTATCTATGCTTCTGAAAAAGAATTTACAATCGAAAATATCAAATACAATGCAGGATCGTTAGTTATCAGACGAAGAGGCAACCCACCAAACACAGCCGAAATTCTGAATGAGATTGCGGAACAATTCGGCATGGATATTAACGGTGTCAATACCGGTCAATCTTCTTCCGGTTCATTTTTAGGAGCACCAACTTTCCGCATGTTGAAGCAACCCAAACTGGCGATACTAACCGGAGAACCTTTGGGAATTACTTCATTTGGAAGCTTGTGGAATGCGATTGATTTTGAATTGGAAATACCTCATTCACTTCTAAGAATTTCTTCGCTGGCACACGCAAATCTTGATAAATATAATATTTTAATAGTTCCATCTGCATGGGGTTCATTGTCTAATGAATTGACTGGCTATGTTAAAGAAAAAATCAGTGGATGGATAAGAAACGGCGGTACTCTTATCTGTGTGGGCAATGCAACTTTCTGGGCGGTGGATTCTGCAACAGGATTATCTCAGGCTCGCGCCCGAAGAGACGTACTTGAAAAATTAGCAGATTACGGCAAAGCTTTGGAAAGAGAAAAACGAGCAGAATCTCCACCCCTTGATACAATAGCTCTCTGGTATCCGGAAAAAATTGAGAAGGAAAAAGTAAAAGATGAAAAACCATCGTTCCCGCCCAAAAAAGAACTTGAAGATATTGATCGGTGGCAACGTAAATTTGCCCCTCAAGGAGCAATACTTAAAGTTAATCTGGACAATGAAGATTGGATGACTTTTGGATTAAGCAAATCAATTCCGGCTATCTTTGGCGGAAGCAGAGTCTTGATGGCTAAATCTCCGGTATCTATTCCGGCACGTTTTGCTGACAATGTTAATATAAGAATATCAGGTCTTCTCTGGCCCGAAGCAAGAGAAAGAATAGCTGAATCAGTTTTTGCAACTCATGAATCTAAAGGAAAAGGTCAGATAATTCTTTTTTCTCAGGATCCGAATTTTAGAGGCTATTTTTATGGCACGCGAGCAATGTTTGTCAACGCTATATTATATGGTCCCGGTTTTGGAAGCAGAGCTTCAGGACCATACCAACAGGATGAGAAATAGTAGGACATACCGGATTGGCACCTTCACACAAACAATCGGGAATGTCGGTGCGAGGTAAAAGCTCGATTTCAAAATTTGTAATTGGTTCCCCCCCTCGAAAATGAACCCAGTCGGCATAGACCGACCGGGTTCTTATGATTTTCTATCCGCAATAATCTTTTTTTATAAAAATATATCGCTGAATAAGTTTTTTCGCTACTTTGAAGCGGTATGCTCAGCACGCAAAGTAGTAGCCAGTGCCTTAATCTCTCCCAGATCTTGAGTCATCATGTTCCAGCCATACCAATAGGCATAGTCAGGATTGACGTGGAAGAACGCCTGATACGCCCGCATACGATGCTTGAAATACATCTGAAGCAAAACCTGATCAATATAAGATAAATCATCCAGCTTCTCGTCCCAATTTGCACCATTGGTATGCATAAGAGCGAGAATAAAAGGATAATTGAACGGATATCCTTCTGGCTTTTGGATGATACCTTCTTGGTAAAGAGCAGCCACAGTTTCAATAGCCTCAGCCATCAACCTGTCCGCCTTGGTCAACATAGCGTCACCCATATCAAGCTGTTCTTTAGCATACTTTGCAGAGTGACATTCTGAACAAACTTTGAGCATTTTGTCACGCTCTGTTTGCCAGGAAGCCTGGTCTAATCTGACCATATCAACAGCCTTGACCGCATCAAGTATAGCAGTTGGCTCTCCGGTTTCAGGATTAAGCACGCCAAGAGCTTTAAGAATTGTTACTCGGTCAGCTGCAGCCTGTTCATCTTCCGGCAACGGAAGACGGACACCGAGAAATCCCCATGCTGTTTTATTTTCATGAGTCCCTTCAGGCAGGTGACACTCCTGGCATGTTGGAGCTGAGGCAGATGGCGGGAGTCTGCCGCTTTCTTTTGCAAACCAGCGTGTTCCATGTTTGGAACTGCTCCACATTTCCCACTGGGGATGGTCATAACCCATATGACACTGCTGACAGGCTTTAGGATCCTGAGCCTCTTTTTTGGAAAATGTATGTCTTGTATGACATTCATCACATGAATTATTCTGGTAACGGTAACCCTTGGCCAATTGTTCCTTTTTCTGTGCCTC
>DAOWMZ010000002.1 GCA_030642845.1 Candidatus Zixiibacteriota bacterium | reverse complement strand
GGAGGAATTGCCATGGGCAGTTATTCTGGTACAGACCCTGGTACAAATAATTTGATAATAAGCGGCAACGTCGGCATCGGTACGACGGCGCCTGGGCACAAACTAGAAGTAAAGTCGTCTGGAACAAACACTTACCCATTTAGCGTAACAGCTTCCGACGGCTCTACACTTTTTGATATATATGAATCAGCTGCTGGTACAGGTGAGCTTTTACTAAGAGATGCAGGTGGTTCAGGAAATGTCTATATCAAGGGTTCTGGCAAAAGTACTTTCGGTGGAGGACAAGTTGTATTCACAGGCGGCAACGTCGGCATCGGCACGACGGCGCCTAGTGAGAAGTTGGAAGTGGTCGGAAATCTCAAATTAGGCATAGCTTCCACAATATCAGGGAATGATAGCAGTGATAACTCCCTTAAGCTTTCGTCTTTCTTCAGAGAACACACCTTTATGAGAAAATAGGAGAAGATCATTTCTTTAGAAACGCTTCCAGAGCAGTGGATGCAATATACGCTGCAGCACATGTCGGATCAGACGAAGATCCCTGTCCGCTTAGGGAAGCTGTGACGCCAAAACTCGAAACTATCTTTGGGATTGATAAAGCCCACTATCCGAAAGACGACAGGTACGATAACCCTCCTCCACATAAATAAATTATGAATAAGTGTATAATCAATTACTATAGTAAATCCCAAATAAGGAAAGCAATTCATATACCTGGGGTATATTGCAAATGAAAACACAATCAGTTAACAGAAAGACGCTGTACATAATTGCTGGTACTCTCTGGGCAATAATAGGAATGATTCTGCTTTGCCTGTCTGTCTATTGGCTTATATCAATATCTAAACTATCATTACTTGTAATGATTCCCGGCGTTATTGGAGCTGTGGTTGTCCATCATTTTATGTTGTCGAAAGTTGCCGAGGAAAATATTGACCGAATCATTAATCTGTCACCGGAAAAAGAACAAATATGCCTTTTTGCTTTTCAGAATGTTCGAGGATACTTTGTCGTTCTCATTATGGTTGTTCTTGGCTACACTCTTCGCCACTTACCGATTCCAAGGTTATATATCGCCCCTGTTTACTCCACAATGGGACTGGCTCTGATTTTTTCCAGTCTAAGATACTTCAGACATGCCCGTTAATAATATGATTAAGCCACATTATTACCAGTTATTCAATAACGACACAAGTATCATCCGAGATATATTTACAGATTCTGAAAGATGACCAATGAGAGTAAGAAAAGCGATATATATTAAGAAAAGAGCTTTTATAAATATCTTTGGAACAAGATTTTTGAATCTGTTCAATTATCTGAAATTGACTTATAAAACATATACAGAAATGCTATCGAACAGATCAAAATTTATTGCTGTTTTACTGTTATTCATTGCCTTATGTGGACTCGGGTTAAATTCTGTCAAAGCACTTGAAAGCGAACAATCACACGAATTGATAATAAATCTCGATAGTAGCAAAGTAAATGATTCTGAATCTCAGATTCCATCCTATGTCTCAGTTCATTTAGACCCGCCTTTACCAACATTATTAGCCGGTGATACAGGCTCCCTTAAATTGGAGATAATCATTGATACAACCATAATTGTCAATGGAAGTAAATTATTTTGGAATCGAAAAATGGAAATTCCAGCAACAATCTGGTTATCGGTTACTCATAAAAGTGGTATTAAGTTCACAAACAATGATGTCTCTAATAGGTCAGAATATCATACTCAGATTAAATTTAACGTTCCCGAAGAAAATAATTCCCATATTATGACAGCGTATGTAAACTACTCTGTTGATCCCAGAATTGAAGCCGGGAAATACTATATTTCATTTGATGTATTTGCAGAATTAATAACCAATAGCGGACATGAAGTGCAGGATGCCGGCATCTTGAAAAGTCCACTTGAAGTCGACACCCATCTTGCAACCAAGTTTCTGATGCTCTTTTTTATAGCCTTAGTAATTTTCCTGTTTATTGTCGAGTGGGTGCGCATCGATGTGGTTGCCATATTAATGATGGTTTTACTACCGGAACTGGGATTGATTAAATCCGGGGATGCATTTAGCGGACTCAGCAGCAACGCAGTTATTGCAATTATAGGTGTTATGATAATTAGTTTTGGTCTAAATCGGACAGGGTTGGTCAATCGTATTATCCAACCTCTCCTGGGGTTGGTCAGGAAGGGAGAATCCCGTTTGGTCGTTGTATTCTCTTCGCTGATTGCCGCTATTTCGAGTGTTATGCAAAATACAGGAGCGGCTGTCCTTTTCCTGCCTGCCATCAGACTGGTTGCCACTCAGGAACTCAAGATTCATATTTCACGTGTTCTCATGCCGATCGGTATGGCCGCAATTTTGGGCGGGACACTGACAATGATTGGCACCAGCCCATTGATTCTACTTAATGACATTATTCCGGAGGGGATGCCTAAATTCAGTTTTCTTGAACTGACACCTATTGGTATAGCACTTACTATTGGCGGTTTAGCCTATCTTTCCACAATTGGTATGAAACTGCTATCCAAACAACAGGTAAGTCCGATCTTTTCAGATAAGAATGAAGGTGGGATTGCTCAACCAGGAATTGCCTGTAATTATCCTGATATAAATGGTCCTTTTGAGATATTGGTTCCCGAAAATTATCAACCCGACGATAAGCCGCAGGAAATTGCCGACATTCGTAGAAAGTTTCTGGTTAATATTGTGGCAATGTCAAGACAGGGAGAACCGACAGACATAGCCCCTCATCCGATGAAAACAATTATGCCCGGAGCTGGAATATGTGTTTACGGAACCCGATCAAATGTCGAGATATTTACCAAAGAGTATGGACTAATGCTCTTGAAGAGGCCTATTAATTTCAGAAGGAATTTATTTAATCCATCGTATGCAGGTACTGCCGAAATGATCATTGCTCCGCGATCAAGATTTATAGGCAAGTGTATTAAGGAAATCCGCTTTCGCGAAACGTTTGAAGTAAATGCTCTGGCACTTCATCAGAATGGCGAAATACATTATAGGGAACTGGCTGACCGATGCCTGAATTCCGGTGATGCTGTTCTCATTCAGGGAACACGGGAGCAAATCCAGTCATTAGAGGAACTGCATCAGGACTTTATAATTGTTTCGTCATCAAAGATAGAAATACATAAGCCGGAAAAGGCAAAATACGCTTTTTTCAGTTTCCTGATTGCTCTTCTTTTAATGATAATTTCAAGTTTTTATTACCAAAACTTACCATACAACCCCATTCCTATATCAATTTGTCTGATGGTAGGAGCTCTGGGAATGATTTTAACAAAAGTTATGACAATCTCAGAGGCGTATAGGGCTATAGATTCGAGAACTGTTTTTCTGCTTGGTGGACTCATTCCCCTGGGGATGGCCGTGAATCAAACCGGAACAGCTCAATGGTTAGCCAAAGGAATTGTTATCGGACTGGGCAGTTTCATGTCGCCTTTAGTACTACTTATTGTTCTTGCTGTTTTAAGCTGCGCTTTTACAATGGTTGTCTCAAACGTTGGTGCCTGTGCTTTGCTGATTCCTTTGGGAATATCTTTAGCTAACCAATTAGGAATAGATCCACGGGTGGCAGCAATAGTTGTTGCCATAGGAGTTTCCAATTCTTTTATCCTGCCTACACATCAGGTAAATGCTTTATATATGGGTCCCGGGGAATACCGAACGAAAGACTATGTGAGAATAGGGGGGGGTTTGAGTCTTGTCTATATCGTGATTTTGGTATCAGTAACATATTTTTTCTATTTATAGTTTTAAATCACCGCTCCGGATTGATAAAAAAGTCATCGGTTTTGGGCGATGTGTCATTCAATGTATATTTATAAATTTCAACACTGGACAAACACATTGTTTTATGGTTCACTGGTATTGGTTTAAGCGTAATTTAATGGTGTGATGTTAATTAGAAAAATGATACAACAGATAACATCAATATTTCATAGACTGCATTCAGACCTTCGGCGGACCGAACATATCTACATGATACTTATCGCCCTGGTTATTGGTTTGCTGGGCGGGTTATGCGCTGTTGGCTTCAGGGAGCTGATAAGTATTATTCAACTCAGTGTCTGGGGAAAGAGCGGTAATCTGGTTGATCACATCAGCAACTTGCCTTGGTGGTGGAAAATCGGTATTCCAACACTCGGCGGGTTTTTCGTCGGTATTATTATACACTACTTCGCTCGTGAAGCTAAGGGACACGGCGTCCCTGAAGTTATGGAAGCTGTGGCGCTTCGGGGTGGGCGCATCCGCCCTCGAATCGTCTTCGCCAAGATGATAGCTTCGGGAATATGTATTGCAACAGGTGGTTCCGCAGGCCGAGAAGGGCCAATTGTACAAATTTGTTCATCGCTCGGATCAACAATTGGGCAATGGTTAAAGTTAAATGAGCGACGTTTGCGAACTCTGGTCGGATGTGGAGCCGCCGCAGGGATTGCCGCAACGTTTAATGCTCCTGTTGCCGGAGCGTTGTTTGCTGTAGAGATAATCCTCGGTGATTTTGGCGTACATCGGTTTTCCCCAATTGTAATATCGTCAGTTATGGCAACGGTAGTCAGCCGGCACTTTCTTGGTGATGTTCCAGCGTTCGACGTACCCGCATATAGCCTTGTGAGCCCCTTTGAACTTTTTGCTTATGCCCTTTTGGGAATAGTTTCCGGATTCATTGCTGTTGCATTTGTTAAATCATTATATGGGTTCGAAGATCTTTTTGATCGGATTTCACTTTATCCTCCTCTTAAAACAATAATAGGTGGCGTTATCATTGGACTGATTGCTTTAGTATTTCCCCAAGCCCTCGGTGTTGGCTACGAGACTATCAATGAAGCCATGAGTGGAAATGTTGTTCTGAGCTTACTTCTGATTCTTGTGGTTATTAAAATTTTTGCTGTATCTATTACAATCGGCTCAGGTGGTTCCGGTGGAATCTTTGCACCTTCACTTTTTATTGGCGCCATGGCAGGTGGGGTAGTTGGAAAGGTTGTTAATCTTCTCTGGCCTGGAGCTGTTGCCAGCCCTGGCGCATATGCACTGGTGGGCATGGGAGCTGTCGTGGGAGCTACCACTCATGCTCCAATAACAGCTATTCTTATTATTTTCGAACTTACCAATGATTACAAGATCATTCTACCATTGATGATTAGTTGTATTATTGCAACTATTCTGGCGACAAAAATCCAGGTAGGATCAATCTATACGATTAAACTATTACGACGCGGATTAGATATTTTCAAGGGGCACTCGATCAATGTGATGCAGGATTTAAAAGTTGAAACTGTTATGAAGAAAGATTTTACTACGATTTCAGTTAACACCCAGCTAATGTCTATTATCTCACACTTTATTGATCAACCGGCTAACGCACTATTCGTGGTTGATGAAAATAACAAACTCTGCGGCCTTATAACAATGGACGAAATCCGCCCGGTAATGGTAGATACACAATCTTTACAGAGCCTTTTGATTGCCAAGGATTTGATGATTGAACATGGTTTTCCTACATTCTCTCCCGACGATAGTTTGGCCGACGTTATGAAGCATCTTGGTAATCATATTTATGATGTCCCTGTACTACGTAATGGCGAGATCGTTGGCAGCATCTGGCCTGAAAAAGTCATTGCTCGGTACAATACGGAAATTTTCAAACGCGATATTGCTTCAGGTTTATCTTCAACTATTAATGGTAATTTACCAATGGCTACGATCCCGGGTGCAAATAATATTAGAATTGCTGAGATTCCGATTTCACCCCGATTTTCCGGAAAGACGCTTTCGGAGATTGGCTTAAGAAAGAGGTTTGGTGTCAGCGTCATTATGGTAAAGCATAGAATAAAGGATAAAGAGGAATTAGTCGACACTATTCCTACTGCCGATACAATACTTGAATCAGGTGATATTGTTGTCGTAATGGGAACCGAAAAAAACTTAGTTAAGTTTGAAAGAGATTGATAATTTTTAAATAGAGATTCTTAAACATGGTAAAATCGATCATAAGCTATTTGATTATTTGTTACCATTCAAAACCTACCGTACTGATTAATAGTTATAATTAAGAAGTACTTTTATTATAATTAATTCTCCAACTAAATATTAAATTAAAAAAATAGATATTGATAATTATTACAACATTACGAATAAAATAAAGTAACGCATACTTTATTCTAAGGATAACTCTCAAATTACAATGACTTATAATTTGTACAAAGCACTTCTATTTAGTCATAATCGCATAGGAAATAATAAGTTATAAGAATCTCTTCGGAGGAGTAAACACCGAGCCTGGCGATGCCGTAACTACCCGCACATCAACAGCTTACAAAATAAGCGGAGGAGGTAGGATTCGAACCCACGGTACCTTGCGGCACAACGGTTTTCAAGACCGCCGCTTTCAACCACTCAGCCACTCCTCCGATCAGACGATGCCGACAGGCAAACGTTATCAACATTAATATAATATTACGCTATGATAACGCTATTAAAACTTATCGACAATATATCATCGTGGCTGTAAACTTACTTAAGTTTTTGAAAAGGTCAAGCAATTTGATTGCCTCATTTAAGATCCTGAATATACTCCTCTATAATCTATAAAAAAACAGGCGCTACACTTAGCGCCTGTTCATAAAAATATAATTTAGTCTTTAAATAGAATCAACCCTGGCCGCCGCAATCGATTTCTTCAGTTACCTGCCAAGTAGTAGTACCATCAGTATAAGTAATAGTTACGGTTCCATTATCATTTATTACTGCACTTATAGTCCAGGTTCCTTCGATATCAAGCTGCTCGAGCGGTCCGGGATTGTCACCACCGATACAGCTTAAATCAATTGTAAAGGTTGCAGTAATACTTCCATCCTGAGGACAATCATCATCTACACCAGTCTGGACTAAAATTTCCAAATTATCAAAATCCAGCCACTGCGATAACAATATATCACATTCCCCCTGGCCGTCACTGACTGAAAAGTCAAGAGTATCACGGGTTGTACCAGAAATAGTAATTATAGAGTCACTCCCAACCTCCTCAACGGAAGCATCCATACGGTGATGAGCACCAATTTCAAAATCATCATTATTGGTACCGTTTATATGAGCCCTGGCTTTGATAGCATCAAAATTCAATTCACCTTCATATGATTCAAGCGGTGATGTCCCTAACAGGAGCTGAACAGAATCAGTCCCGGATAGAAATGTATAATCATCACCATCAGCTATTGTGGCATCAAAAGTAAAGACCCACCAGAAATCATTGGTAAATTCCCAACTATCAATTGAGTTGATGATAATATTCTCATCGTCACCCTGTAAAGCCATAAAAGGGTGATCCTTGGAACCTGCGAATGAAGTCCCAAGATGACTTGATAACAATTCAAATGAAAGATCAATACTCTGTCCAAACTCATCAAACATATTTTCACCAAGGGTGGAATCAATATATTGGAATTGTATGGATGAGGTATCCCCTAATTGGGTTCCAGTAGGATTGTCATCATCACTGCAACCACTCATTAGTCCAAATCCGGCTAATCCAAACATTAAAATTCCTAATACAAAAAACCTTTTCATTCAAACCTCCAATTATATAATTTACTCTCTATATGATATTTCGACAGAAAATGCAGTAAAGTTTAAGACTATTTATAACTATCCACAACTACATATAACTAATCTACCAACTAATTACTTAGCCCAAGCTTGAGGACCCCCGTAAAGGCCAATATGAGATACTGTACCATCAGTATTATAAATCAAACTATTCCCGCCATGAAGAGCAGGCGATCCCTCCTGAAGGTGGAAATCCCCTCCTCCAATAAACATAGGATCAACACTAAGATTGCCGTTAAGACCGGTCTGATCCCAAATATTTTCATACTCACCATCTTTATTGCCAAAGACAATATTATTTTTAAATTCCCATTTCGCCCAGTCACCGCTGTTTCTTACACCAACACAGGCACAAACCCAGTAATCCCGCCAGCCATTCTCGACTATTATATTGTTTACAATTCTCCCTCTGCAATCCGTTGACCAGGGAGCAACTCCGCAATTGCCATTATGAAAAATTACATTGTTAGTTATATCCATATATGACTGACCGGTAGCAACCATCCCCCATCCCAGATTCTCGTGAATCAGATTATTCCGTGCAATTACCCATGAAGATCCAAAAGCTCCTATCCCTTTCCAATAACCTGTAATTTCGTTGCCATAAGCAAAACATGAGGCATCCCATGTAACCCCGATTCCAACCCCGCGGCCATTTTTAATTTTGTTATTAACAACCACAGCAGTAGCTCCGCGATACAGAGCAATTCCATCCCAGCTGTTATTGTCAATATTACAATTGCGGATTTCAATATCAGCCCCTTCCCGACCAATTATTCCTCCAATCCCGACAACTATCGAATCCAACTGATGATTATTATCCCTAATATCTACATCAATAATTTTAACGCGGGAATTTCTGACAACTATGCCGGCATCGGTTGCCATTTCCTCAAGATCTCTGGCCCCGCCGGTAATGGTTAAATTTCTAATTTCAATATCAGGGCAATTTTCAATATACAGACCATATCCGGCTTTTGTTTCAAGGATCGTACCGTTACGGCTAAGACCAATTATGACCAAAGATTTATTCCTGATTATAAAACCATAGCTTGCCTTTATTACCGTATCAGGATTTTCGCAATTACCACAAAGGGAATCATCAAAGGGAGTGAGAACTGTCCGGTATATCATTTCATCCAATATTAGAGTATCCCCGCTGGCGGCATAATTTACAATCGACTGAAGATTACTACCCCGCTCTATATTATATGTTTTCGATGAAACCATCGAAATAGTAACTAACACCAGAATTATTGTTAATATAGTTTTTTTGAGCATCATAATCATTAGATGTAATACTTACCCTTATATTGCAATATAAAAGACTTTTAGACCAAAAGAAACAATGGAATTGAATTTCTTTATAAAATTTACAAAAAATAATTTAGAAACAGGAGTTATGTGTTTATGAAGATTATTTTTACTGTTTCAATTTTTGTTTTCAAAACATAACAAATGAATTAATATTATATTATGTCAGAGAAAAAAACTGCAATACTCCTCTCCAGACAAGCGATGCATCCAACAGGATCTACTCCCTGGATAAAAAACAGCTATGAAGCATTAAGGTGGATTAAAGCAAATAATTATGTACTGATTTCATCAGCAGGAATGCAAACCTGGGAGATGATAACAGCAACGGCATCAGATTTAAATATTAATCAGGAAATTTATATCCCCTGTAAAAATGATCAGGAATTTGAAAACTTGACGAAATTAATAATCAAAAAGTTCGAGTTAGATATAAACAAATCACATTTGTATCCCGTATTCCCCCAACAAAACCAAAGTCATTTGCACTTAAGAGATGAAGCTGTTCTTCGTGATGCTGATATTTTAATTCCTGTTTCTGTTCGCTCCGATGGTTTCATGAAGTCTTATATCGATGCAAACAATAATAATCAAATTGTAATTAATAAATTCCAAACAGTGTATCAAAAAAGGATTGATCCACTAAAATACACTATTAATACGGACAATATAAATCCACAATTGAGTAAAACAGGTAAAACATATCTAATTCACTGGACGCGAGCGGCAAATTACAATTGGCCGGATGAAACCAAAACATCCTACTGGAGTGACGTAGTCACTTCTAATAATTATCCAAGATCTGCTTATGATACTCTAAAACATATATTATTAACCGGAACGATAATTTCCTCATCTCGCCACATGCCATCGGGAGTAAAAACTGTATCATTTACAAGCCTGCCGCCAATTGAAGCATTATCACTAATGAAATGGCGTTCTCGTTACCGAGAGATGTCTTTTGAACCTTATGGAATAGCAATAGAAAAAAACTGGGGAATAGAAAACGGTATCACTGCCGTGAAATATTATGATCCCGGATTAGATCAAAAACCAAATCTCAAAGAAATATGGCATAGTCAATCAAAGGGGAAAAAGACAGACTGGCAAAGAGAGCATGAGTATCGCTACCAAAGCGATTTTGATCTGACAAAAGTACCAACAGATAAGCTGTTTATTATTTGTTACAAACCGGATGAAACCGACAAAATAAAAACAAAAACCGGAATCAAAATAATCCCATTGACGACTTATTGAGCTTGTTGAAAAAGGTCATGTGTGTTATGGGAGTGTGGTTCAGTATCCTCAAACGGGCGACACAAGGCCGCCCTCTACACGGGATTGCACTGTTTACGCGTAGCGACGGGGCTTGTCTCCGTCATGATTTTCTGTCCAAATGGACTTTTTCAACACTCCCTTATTGATAATCCATACAATGCGGGGCTGCTGCTCCCCCCTGCCATAACCAGCGCACCATATAAACAACATCAGCGACATTGATACTCATATTAGTCGAACCATTCACATTGGCTTCATCCCAGCAGGGTGGCTCCGGTCCTCCCCGCCAAAGGAAATCGACAATATAGTTTATATCTGCAACTGTTATTCCATCTGCATTCAAATCACCAACCAAATTTCCTCTTAATCCCTCGCAGCAATTGGCAATAATTGAATCATAAACTACCGAAGCAGCATTGGCACCATTTACCATATCAGCATAAGTTGATCCGGCAAAAATTGCAAAAGCAACAGTATCAGATTCACCTGAAGGAATGAGCATTGGACCGGCTGTTAATAATTGCAGCAAACCATTCTGACCGTTGGTGTAAGTTGTAGCTGTTCCGAAACCATCAGTTAAAGCAGTGGATTTCTCGCTTTCTGTTAATCCATCTCCAAAGAAAGCTATATCTTCATCAGCAGTGTAAGCCGAGGTCACCTCACCATCCAAAACTTTAGTGCCATAATAATCAGAAATTGTTGAGCCATTGTTGTAAGCTGTCCATAGAATACTGTCATTGCTGTCCCAGCCTCCGGCATTGGCGGGATAGGAAATAACATCCCAGTCACAGTATAAACCGATCCGCACCAGATTCAGAGGGAAGGCATTATCATTGGATATTATGTAGCGCATGATTACAAAATTATCATAACCGACATCATCGTATGAAAAACTCTGCTGAACAATGCTGACTCCAATCGGATTCTCAGCTCTTTCATCGCTAAAGATAGAAAATGTTTCCTGTGGTGCTTTATATCCCGGTTCTAATAGTTGTAGATTCCCGCCTGGTTTGACTCTGAAATCACCATCCGGTTCGACAGCAGCGCAACGAACTCCATCGGATATATAACCAGAACTGGCAACAATCATCAGTCCGCTTTCATAGAGATAATTACTGCTGTCATCCAGTTTAAAACCTGCGCCGCCTGCTGGAAAGAATGATCCTGTACCCATGCCATAGGTTCCAAAATTGGATACTGAAAACTGAACCCTGTTATTATTATGCGTGGCTATCATCCGGGCTGTTTTTGGTTCAACTACAAAATATAATTTTGATGAACTACTGTAGCTTGTACCTGTTATTTGGAAATCAAGAGATAAAACTGTCCCCTCGGTTATTGTGTCTGATACAATAACTTTGATTGAATCCGTAGAACGAAGCGTGTCCCCTTCGTTAAGAGTCCCGAAAGAAACACTACCGTTTAATACCGTTAAGGAAGGATCTGACCCGATAATTGAAGCTGATATACTTGTAACAGTACTGCCAAGATTCTGAAGCACTACCGTTCCCATAACAGTATCTCCGGGAGAAATAGGGAGGTGGTCATAAGCATACAGTCTTACATTTGGTGTTGAATTGGTAGGCGACAATGCCTCTAATGCGGCCATGCAGTCAATCAATCCCCAGCCATATGTGTTGTCCGGTAGAGTATGATCACCATCAACGGCAGAAACTAAAATAGCCGTCTTTATTTCATCAACTGTAGCATTGGGATTTTTCTGCCGAAGCATTGCCACTAACCCGGAGACATGAGGAGCTGCCATTGAGGTACCGGTTTGGGGGGCATAAGTCCCCCCCGGAAAGGAGGATCTGATTGATAATCCCGGGGCTACGACATTTGGTTTAATAGCTCCGTTGCAATCGGATGGTCCTCTTGAGGAGGATCCATAAATTGTGAGAGGGAAAGTGGCGTAACAATTTCCAACCGCAAAACAGTCGATTGAATCCAATGCTCTGTTAGCCGGATTACGGATAGCATCGACCTGAAGTCCTTCGTTACCTGCCGCAAATATATTTACAATTCCAAGCATTTCCAGATTATCTATCAAAGTGTAAAAAACATCCTGACACCCAATCCCTGTAACTCCCCAACTATGATTGACCACATCAGGCAGATCATCAATAGAGTTAGGATCGCCATCCGGATCAGCTGCCCATTCGAAGGCATCGATAATTGATGCTCCATTGACATCCACAACTCCGGCTGCAATCCATTTGGCATCAAGTGCTACACCGACAGTATCACCTGTGGCATCATCATGACCGACCATGATCCCGGTTGTATGTGTTCCATGTGAGCTTGATGATCCCGATAATGTATGAGGAAACGATTCCTGATCGCGAGGATCAAACCATGCGGCTGCTGAATCACCATCATGTCCTTTCCAATTGTTAAACAAGGCAGGATGAATTCCGTCAACACCGGAATCAAACGAACAAACTATTCTTCCTTCTCCGGTATAGCCGGCTGCCCAGGCTAAGTCAGCTTTTATAAATGTAAGATTAGTTTCCACATCGAGGGCATCAGGAGCAGCTTGTGCTGATTTCTCTGGCTTGATTGTTGTTATATTCGGAACAGCATGAATTATTTCCACATCATTGCGAGATGCCAATCCTTCAAGCTCAGATACTTTCAGATCAACTTCAATAATATTGGCAATCCAATGTGGCTTGTATGTAGCAACTTTATTATCCTGTTTTAGATTTTCCAATAGATCAATCAAATCTTGCTGGCTATTCTGATGATTAATTTTAAAGCTTTCAACCGCTATTTCATAGCGTCCTTTACGAGTTGATGACAGAGATTTCAGATTGGATTTCAGAGTTTTAGTCTCTTCAACAATTGGAAGTTTTATCCAGACAGATACAATTTCATCATTATTCTTGTCAGATATTTGATCTTGAAGTTCGAGCGAGAGTTCTCCGGCGTTTACATTTTGACTAATGAATAAGGCTAATAGAACACATAGTATGTGCTTCATTTTTTTTATACTCCAGTTTTTAGTAGAGCAGTATCCCAAAATGATGCTGCCATTGTTATCCTCAGAAAATACACCTGGCCCAAGGTGTCCCGCTGTCTTGGGGCGTGTTGATAAAGAGTTGATTTTATCAATAGTATTGCAGTCTTGTCATACCCGTGAAAACGGGTATCCATTTTTTTATTAATTGAAATGGATTCCCAGTCAAGCTGGGAATGACAGAATGAGTGAAATGCTTTCATTTTAAGTTTTTCAACACTCCCTCTTGCTGTTGGGATTTTCTATGTACATAATTCGATTTCATCTATGTTAATCATTTCTCCCATAGCAAGCTATGGGTCACCCAGTCTATGAATACAATTCATACTTAAAGAACGGACATAACATATAAATAGTTTACAAAATTAAACATTTAAATAACAATTCTATATAACAAACTATGTTTAATAAAAGTAGCTATGCTACTAAAAGAGACTATGTCTCTAAAAGTAGCTTCGTTACCAAAATAAATATGGGACTTGTTTTTTACAAGTGATTAAAGGATATTCTCTGCTAAATAAATATGTAACTTTATTTGTATAGAAGGATAGATTTATGAATAACGATCTGGATAAAGAGACAATGCGGGGGATCCTTGAAGATTTCGCTAAAAACTGGTTAGCCCATGACGGCTTATGGTTTCAGGCTGTTGAAAAACAGTACGGGATAGATAAAGCAATCGAGCTTGATACTGAAGCCTGGGCTAAATTTACTGTTATTGAAGCCAGAAGAATAATGAAACGCCATAATATACCTGAAAATAGCGGCCTTGAGGGATTAAAAAAAGCGCTGGGGTTCAGGTTATACGCTTTTCTGAATGTACAGGAAATTCGCAATGAGACTGAAAACTCATTTGAGTTTATGATGGTTGACTGCCGAGTGCAATCGGCAAGAAAAAGAAAAGGGTTGGATCTGTTTCCCTGTAAATCTGTCGGGATTGTTGAGTATGAAGGTTTTGCCAAAACTATTGATCCGAGAATTAAAACCAAATGTATTCAGTGTCCTCCTGATGCTGAGGCGGGTAATGACTTTTATTGCGGATGGATATTTTCTATCTGATCAATCTTCAGGATGATTTTCATCGGGATCGTAATCTTTATTGACTTTGGGAGAGACCCGTACACTCTCTTCGATGATAATATACTTTTTCAGTTTTTCCATTTGCTCAGGTTCCAGCAAGTTCTTTTTATAAACCTCTTTCATAATAGAGCGGGCGTTAATAGTAAAGTAGTTATCCAAACCTAATTCCCATGCAAGAGCAGTAAGATCTGCATAATCACTCTCGCTTCTGGATTTAGTAATAAATTTTTCATCGGTTTTACAACTGACTTTAACCGAACCCCCTTTGCCTTCGAATTTTGTCTGATCAAGATCAACGCTTAGTTTACCGAGATCATCTTTGAGGGCATCAAGTTCAGCTTTAAGAGTTTTGGATTGAATATATTTATCGAGATACTCTGTCGTTTTATCAAAAGCGAGTTTCTGTTTGTCTCCGTTTTCACACTCATCATCATTATCAAGAAATATCTTATGCCTTTTGGCCGGACATAAATTAAAATAATCACAATAATTACA
Organism: Candidatus Zixiibacteriota bacterium; assembly: GCA_030642845.1. Taxonomy (GTDB): domain Bacteria; phylum Zixibacteria; class MSB-5A5; order GN15; family FEB-12; genus DAOWMZ01. Next base: position 4,081 of record DAOWMZ010000002.1, on the reverse strand, counting down.
GAGCGGGCTTTCATTGGCAGGGAAATTATCAAATTTAATCGCATCCTGAATGGCGAAAATTTCCTGCTTAATATCTTCAACAAGAACATCCAATCTGTCAGGAGTAATAATATCCCGAACGACTTCTCCAAACCGAAGGAAGTACTGAGCCACTTCGATTTCTTCGAGCATTGGGTAATTCTTCATAACCGCTAATTGATAAAGTCCCATCTGGTGAAAGAAATTAATATCGTCGGTTCGAGGTAAAGATTTACCTGTTTTAAAATCACATATTTCTATTTTACCGTTTTCATTCTTCCAGAGACGGTCTATTTTTGCAATAAAATTAAAATTCGTTCCGGGAAGATTAAAACGCAGGGTAGCTTCTGTTCCGTATTGAGTCCCCTGATCGAATGGTTTATATTTTTCATAGTGATTGGTGAGCATCTCCCGCCCCTGCTCAAGGTAATCATCAATACCGAGATAATCAGAGATTACCGCAATATTTTCCCGATCAACTTTTTCTATCTCTTCATCAAAAAATTTTAGAGCGTCTTCAAGAGGCATAAGTTTATTATTTGCCCCTCTATTATAAAGCTGTTGGAGCACCCGGTGAATGACATTTCCAAGATAAGCTTCAATATTTACTTTTCTCGGTACTTTAACTTTATCAATCTTGCCGAATTTAAATTGACGGGGACAGTTGCGGAAACTCCCCAGTGAGCTATAACTGTATGACATTGACATCTATTCTATTCCTGTTATTGTTCAGTCCTGTAGTACCAGTGAATTTTTCCAGAATACCGGCCAGGAATCCAATTCCCAGGCCAAAATGTATTGTGGGAAATATCAGTGCTCCGAACAAAAGACACCCAAGATGCTTTTTGCTTACTGCAAGATAAGCTGATGAAAAAATAACTAACAGCATATAAAGTCCAACAGCATTTTTAAAAAGCCCAAAAACCGGTGTAAACATAAACGACAACAACAACAATATTGCGAAAAATAACACACCTGCTCCGGCGATCCATTGAATTGGCGAGGTAAGATTATGCTTTCGGGAAAAACGGAATCGTCCGAGACCATAGCGGAACATCTGCTGCCATAATCCTTTCAAAGTTGAACGGGGATAATAAAAGATGGTAAGTTTTGGAGATAGATATGATTTCAACTTGGATTTCCATACCCGATAATTAAAATCAACATCCTCGCAGGCATCGAACTGCTCATCAAAATAACCAATCTTCTCAAATGTCTCTCGAGTCCACATCCCCCCCGATGAAGTCGGGTCAACTTCTCCTTCAAAATCAGAATAAATCTCCGAGCCCGGCTTGTGCCCCAAAAAAGATCCCCGGGATAATCCGACTGCTAATTCAAATTCATTGAGGTCAGGCGGAAGCAACGGTTGTGGACGGCACAAACAGTCGGCTTCGGTAGTTTTAAAAGTCTCTATAATATCTTTAAACAGATTTTTTGACGGCAGATAAACGTGGCCATCAATAACAACCGTATATGGGGCAGTGCTATTTTTTACTCCGGCGTTTCTTCCGGATGATGGTTTTTTGATTGGATTTTCCAGAAGTTTTAATGATCCAAATCTATTTTTATATGATTCAACAACTTCACGAGTGCCATCGGTAGAACCTCCATCAGCAACCACTACCTCGATTTTATCCATCGGGTAATCCTGCTGATAAAGCTGATCCAAAGTCTGACCGATATATTTGGCTTCATTATAAACCGGCATTATTACTGTTAAATCAAATTTGGATTTTTTCTCAAACACTGATCACCCTCAATTTATAATATCTCAATTATCTAAGCCATACCTGTTGTATAAGCACTATAATTATAGATCTCTGATTTTCAGGAATCAACTATAACACTTAATAAAGATAATTAAATTCTTTATGAATTCACTGAATTGCCTTCTCAAGCAGACATTTTACTATGACTTGAGTTCATCCCGGCTGTTGATAAAGCGGCTGCCAATAAAGGATTTTCAACCAGCTTGATAATTATATCAGCAATCTGGTTGTAGTTGGTCGATTCGACAAGAATGCCATTCAGACCGTCTTCAATAACATCCGGGATATCACCAGCTTTTGTAGAAATAACTGGCAGGCCGCAATAGAGCGCTTCAAGCAATGATAATGGCATACCATCAATTGTTGAAGTATTCAAATAAATATCTGATTTGGAAAATTGATCAGCCAGTTTTTCAAGTGATAAACTGCCGGTAAATGATACACCATGAATATTTTCAGATTCTACAAGCCATTCGAGCCACTCTCGCTGGGGACCGTCTCCTGAAATATATAATTCCGCTCGCGGATATTTTTGTTTTACAATTTTAAATGCTTTGATTCCGACTGAAATATTGTTCCCCCGTTCCAACCGGCGTGCCATAATAATTCGCGGTTGAACGGATGTTATCTGTTTTGCTTTAAACAGTTTTTCATCGACTTTGAGAGGTACAATTGTTGTTTTTAAACCGTATTTATTGAAAACATCAGCAGTGTATCCTGATGAGACTTCTATCGAATGAAACAGTTTTAAAAACGAAAGCATCGCGCGCCCGATTTCTTCTAATTCCGATTCTGCTTTATTGCTCCGATATTTCAGTACCATTTTTTTGCCAAAAAACTGCCCAATCAGTACAGCCGGAACAATTTCCCGATAAAATGAGGTTCCTGATTGGTAAGTTATATTAACTGATTTGTAATCCGGAACTTGCCTGACCAAGGATTTTAGTTCAGAAATAAAATAAAACAGACCTGCCTGATTCATCTGAAAATCTCTGAGATTTATAGTCAGCTCTTTATCAGTCAACGACATATCTGTTCTCTCTGATTTATTCATCATAACTATCCACCAAACGGTTCATTTCTTTTTACATCTGGGGATGGGATAAGTTCAAAGGAAAATATCACTTTTAATTCAAAACAGAGATTGATTAGCCGCGAATTATATTGTCCGAAATCGAAACAATTGTATATTATAGCCGTAATCCAAGTTTAATGATATGAAAGAGGCATTATTGCCTGGGAGAAAGGATCTATGTTGAAAAAAGCTCTTATTGTAAGCTTTATAGTTATTGTTGTTGGTAGTGTTCTGTTTTTTGCAATTGACGGTTCCGCTAAAAAAGATGAAGGAAATCAGACTTTTGCTGTTGAAAAAGGATCTATAATCGATAAAGCATTAGCAGTCGGACGTATTGAACCTAAAAAAGAAATCTCTATCAAATCCAAAATTTCCGGTATCGTAAAGAAAAAATATGTAGAGATCGGCGATAAAGTTAATGCGGGTGATCCTTTGTTTGATATTGCTCCTGATCCAACCCCCCTGGAATTTACCGAAGCTACCCGACAGGTCGAAATTAATCAGGTGTCATATGACAACGCTAAACGAGAATTTGACCGCACCCTTTCATTAAAAAACAAACAGCTTATTTCGAATCAGGAACATGACAGAGCCAAAGCCTTGTGCGATGAAGCAGATCTTCGCCTCAAACTGGCTAAAGAGAAACTCTCTCTTATTCAGTCAGGCAGGACAAATAATTCTGATCATAATGTTAATAATATTATAAAATCTCCCATGACCGGAACTGTCCTCTCAATTCTTGTCGATGAGGGTGATCCGGTTGTTCCGTTGACATCCTATCAAGCAGGTACTGATCTGATGACTATTGCAGAGATGGACAATTTGATATTCAAGGGGAATGTTGATGAAATCGATGTCGGCAAGCTTTATGAAAATATGGAAGCTGAAATTGAAATTGGTGCTATCCCCGATGAAAAAGTCAACGGTATTCTGAAAAAGATCTCGCCCAAAGCCCATAAAGAAGATGGCTCCACGCTGTTTGAAGTTGAAATTGTTATTGAGAATCTCAGCGAGAGAATTCTTCGCGCCGGTTACAGTGCTAATGCTGATGTCATTATTACCAAAAAGGAAGACATTCTTCTAATTCCTGAACGATTGGTTAAAATCGAAGATTCCATCTCAACTGTTGAGGTTCAGGATACATCAGGTGTGATTACAACGCGTGAAATCTCAACCGGCCTTTCCGATGGAATTAATATTGAAGTTACCGAAGGCCTCG